>CBIMFG010001299.1:0-1964 GCA_966243125.1 uncultured Niastella sp. | reverse complement strand
GTTCGGCGTTCAGCGTTTTCTCCATATACATGGCGCCGGGCATGGGGTTGAACCGGTAAGGGTCAATAGGGTAGAACCCTGCCGCATGATAGAGCTTAATGGCCGATTGCATTTCCGGAACCGTATCGAGGCGGATGGCGCGATAGCCTAACAGCCTCGCTTCATCGATTGACATTTGTAATATCTTTTGACCCAGCTGATGCCCGCGATAGGCGGGATCAACAAACATTCTTTTCAATTCACAAATTTCGTTGTCTATCTTTCTCACACCGGCGCAGGCAATGGCTTTGTTGCCATCATAGGCCAGCAACAGTACCCCCGTGGGTAAGTTGTATTCCAGGTGAATTTCTTCCAGTTCCCTATCCACATCCTGAAAGGTAATTTCAAAATGAAGGGATTGGAGGTATTGAATAAAAAGCCGCTTTCCGTTTGTGAAGTCGGTGGTAGTGGTGGCTTTTTTTATAAAAAAGGAATGGGTGGTGCTCATGGAGCAAAGGTATGATGCGGGACAATGTGAAAATTGGAGCAGATGAGTGGAAATGGGATAGATCAGCGTTACAATGGATCGTTTCACGCTTGCGATGACTTGATGTTTTATGGCAGTGTGCCAAAGCAAGGTTGCTTTGATGCATTGATTACTAACGCTGAACCGTTGCTGACCGGCTCCGGATCATTGTTTGCCTGCAACGATGCATTGTTGCCTGTATTTGGGTTATTGCAGGCTGTATTTATGGTAGTGCCAGGCTGTAATGAGGCAGGTTCAGCCTGTAATGTCCCGGTAACAGGCTGTAATGAAACTTTGCAACCTGATATTGGATCGTTGCAACGCTGCAATGACTCATTGCAACCTGGATATGACTCATTGTTTGGCTGCAACGGTGCGTTGCGAGCTGTTATTTAGCATAAAACAGCTGTTTTGTGTCTCGTAACAGGCTGGTATGAATGACAAGTCACTGTTTTAATGCTCATAACAACCTGTAATAAGCGACATAACAGGCTGCAATATTCCGATAACAGGTTGCAACGGGGAGAAAACAGGAAACAATGCGCCGTTGCAGCGATGTAATGATATCATTACAGGATACCGTTTAGCAAAACGATTTATTAATTAATAGCCACCGCTTCGCTACCCATTACTGAAACAATGGTATTGTTCTTTGTTGTTTTTCGCATTACCGTAATCCCCAATGCAATGCCGCTAAACGCGAGCGCTTCAAACACACTCGTAACCTCATTGCCCTTGGCGCCATAAGGATCGGCCATGGCACGGGGAATGTGAAGTAGTATCAACCAAAGGAAAAGCATCACACTTGCCAGCAGGGCTATCTTTCTTCTTTTGATCTTTAATAAAATGGCTGTACCCGTTCCAATTAGCGCAACACCGGCTACATATGTCCAGAAGGTATGGTCAGGTATCCATGCCGGAACCAGTGTGGCAACAAACTCTGTATATAGAAAATGGTCAATGCCAAACAACAGGAGGGTAGTTGCAAAAAAGAATTTTCCCAGCGGGATCAATTTTTCGATAATTAGTAAAGATGGGTGTTTGGATGTGTTATCTGATATGCCTGCCATTACAAAAGCGCCGCCCGAAAGGGCCAGTTCCTTAAGCGGGTCCGTCCATAAACCCAGATGAGCGGGAGCGTTAGGTTGTATAAATAAAATATAAGGGCACTGAATAAAAACCAGGCAGCTTAACAAAAAGCTACCCAACAGTAAGAAAATGGTTTTGGTATTTTTTCCGAAGAGTATTAAAACACCAGCGGCAACAATGGCCGCTCCTGTTAAATAGGCAAGAACAGGTGTTTGCATCCATCGAGGCCAGGCGGGGAGTATCACCGGTCTAAATGCAGAATAAATGAAATGTTGTATGCCAATGCCCATCATGCCAATACTAAAGAAAATGCGTGCAGTTATAATGCTGGCAGGTTGTAAATAAGCAGGTATCATATTGGTTGGTTTGA
>CBIMFG010001298.1:0-1965 GCA_966243125.1 uncultured Niastella sp. | reverse complement strand
CATCAGCATAAAATAAAAGGAACGGGTAAGGAGCGCCTTTTTATAAAAGTACAATACGGCTCCTGCCAGTGGCAATAACCAGAGCGGATAAAAATTATCGAAGTAGAACATGCCTGCCAGACAGGCAATGAACAGGATGTTCATACCAAAGTTGACATATGTAAACTCAAAATGAGCTTTTATATTTCGCCGTTGGCTGGCCCAGGCCATTGTGGTAAGCAACACGCCTAATAATAACCCTGCAAAAATGATCTCCCCATTGGCAAAATTGTTTGCATTAAGAATATTCAGCGGGGTTATGGCAACACCCATCCAGGCAGCCAGGTTGGTGATGGCCATACTTAAAACGCCTAAGTGATCGAAGTAATAAGCACAAAAAAACAGAATGACCATAGGGATAAACGTTGCCAATCCGTAGGCGGTACCAAAAGCGGTGTATTGTACCTGCAGGTAAGTTATAAAGGTAACCAGGGTTAAACAGCCCAGTAAAAGAATATAATCAAAAAAGGAATTAGGCGCCGGTACTTTGGTGGTTGCAAACGGCAGCTTTTTGCGTTCACAATAAAAAAAGCAACCTGCGCACAGCAATCCTATTGTTGCCAGTATAACCTGGTGGCCAATGGTATCTATGTTTTTATAGATCAGGATGCCTAAACCACCCGTAAGCAGGAGTATGCCCAGGTATAAGATAGTTTTTAGTTCCCAGTGCACAGAGAAAAGCCGGGAGCCGGACCGGTGCCTTATTTTTTGCAGAGAGGAATTAGCTATCAGGCCTTCTTTATGTAATTGCTCAAATAAAGGAATGTTCACTTGTTGGGGTTTGTTTACTGTTAAGTAAATATAATGTTTTTAAAACAGAAAGCCTCCCGACATGTCGGGAGGCTTTCTGTTTTATTGTATTGTAATTAATCTTTTACAAAACGCGCGATAAAGTTTCCTGAGTTGCTTACCAACTGTACTACATATACGCCTTTGGGCAGATTGCCGGCCGGCAATTTATACTGGTTGATGCCGGTTTGTGCTGCAAATACAGACTGGTAAACAAGACTGCCCTTGCTGTTAAGCACCCGAACGCCCACCGTTTGTACACTCTCTGCATGGTACGCGAGGGTAAGTGATGATGACTTCACAGGATTGGGGTACACCGTCAGAATGGAAGGAGTTGTTTTTCCCTGCATATTAACAGAAGCAATATTGCCCAGGATTGCATTGCCATCGGCATCGAATTGTTTTGCCCGGTAATAATTCCAACCAGCGAGCGGGCTGTTATCGTTCAATTCATAATCAATATGTGAACTGGCGCTGTTTTGAGCTGGCACCGTACCTATTAGTTCAGTAAAATTAACGCCATCTGCAGCACGCCAAACTTCAAAATAACTGGTTTTTGCTGATGTATTGGTGGCCCATTTCAGGTTAACTGTATTTTCAACTTTAGTGGCTGTAAGGGGCAGCATTTGTGCAGGCTTAGACAAAATTGCGGTAACAGCTACCGCCACGCTGTTGGCGCTTGCACTGCCACACAATGCAGCTGGATTAAATAGTAATGTATTGGTGAATGAGGAGTAGGTGGTTCCCACATAAGTGTTAAGCGTTGCCTGAGAAACAGCATTGGAATACGAAAGCCCATATACTGTATAGTTGGTACCTACGGGATAGTTGCTAGCATTGCTAAGGTCTGAGCTGGGATCGATAGCCTTTATGAGACCGGTAGCATTATCAACGATCACATACGTATAGTTAAACCCGGCAGGGCTGGGGATAGCCGTAAAGAGTCCGCCACCAGCCGGTGGGGTAACGTTAATGGGATAGGGGAGATTTAATGAGGGACCGCCATCGCTGAAAGTGCCAATGGCCATGGAATAATACTGACCCTTTACCGGGAACGCTGTAATGGGATAGCCTGCAGTTAATGAGCCACCCGCATCTTCATGGATACTGGAACCTATAAAACTTCCACATGGGTTA
>CBIMFG010001297.1:0-1970 GCA_966243125.1 uncultured Niastella sp. | reverse complement strand
CCCATAAAATACGAACGACAATGGCTGCCAGACTTATGATAATAGCATAGGAAATGGCCTGACCAACAGAATAGTTTTCCATGCCATTGATGATCTCGGGCAATTGCAGCCCGATCATAATAAATACCACACCGTTCAATAAAAATACCAGCGTATCCCATAAGCCAATTACCTGTATGCGGGCTTCATAACTAAAAATATCCTGCGAACGGTAAGTGAGGAACAATCCACCCGCTACTACCGCCAACACCCCAGATACATGAAAATGTTCAGCCGTGATGTACATAATATAAGGCGTAATAAGCGTAAATGCCGCATCAATAGCCGGGGTAGTAGGGAAGAACCGGTGGGCCGCATAGGCAATATGTGCAATGGCCAAACCAATAAGGATACCCGCAATAGCCACCACAAAAAAAGTTTGGGTAGCTTCCCACATATTAAACTGACCGGTAAACACCGCAGCCAATGCAAACCGGAACACGATCAAACTCGCCGCATCATTAACCAGGCTTTCGCCTTCCAAGATGGTGGTAACGCGTTTGGGTACTTTTAATCCTTCCAGCACAGAAGTAGCGGCAACGGCATCTGGCGGTGAAATAATACCACCCAGCAGAAACCCGGCTGCGAGCGAAAAATCGGGGATCAGCATATTCGAGATCCAGGCTACAGCTGCGGAAGTAAAAATTACCAGTCCAAACCCCAGCAAACTGATTGGCCGTCTGAACTTCCAGAAATCATTCCAGCTGGTATTCCAGGCGGCTGCATACAACAGGGGTGGCAGAAAAATAAGAAATACCAGGTCGGGTTGCAGCGTAATGTGTGGAATACCCGGTATCAGGCTTATGAGCAGGCCACCTATTACCAGAAAAATAGGATAGGCGATCTTTAGTTTGCTGCTGAGCATGGTAAGGATACTAATAACAAACAAAAGGCATAAGATGAGTAATAGGTTATCCTGTATCATAGATCGCAAATCTACAGTGGTACGGTCAAATAGCCATAAAACAGGGCGGCAGGGGCGGCCCGGGAATTGTATAGTGAAAATTGGAAACGCTCACCACCTCTAAATAAAATGTATGGACCCAGTTCGTAAAACTCCCTTTGTAATAATTGCCGCTCAGGTAATTGTAGGCCTTTTTATGCTCTTTTATATTCTCTACATTGGGCGCGAGATCATTTTGCCAATTGTATATGCGGCCGTGCTGGCCGTTTTATTAAACCCGCTGGTGAACTGGCTAACCCGGCACCGGGTAAACAGACCGCTGGCCATATTCATAGCAGTTATACTGCTGTTGCTGCTCATTGGCGGACTGATTTACTTTGTGGTGAATCAATCCATGCAATTTGGTAATACATTGATAACACTTCAGAAAAAAATTAATCTCCTGCTGGAGGATGTAAGCACCTGGTGCGCCAAAACATTTAAAGTAAGCAAGCAAAAAGTGGATGCCTGGATAGTAGACACCGAGAAAAAGCAATTGAATGAATCGGCCGCCATTGTAGGACAAACGCTTGTTACGCTCACAAACATTCTGAAGCTGTTTTTGCTGATCCCCGTATATGTGTTTATGTTCCTTTTTTATAAACCCCTGTTGCTCGATTTTATTAGCCGCCTGTTCCGGCGCGAAAGCCATGAAACCGTAAGCGAAGTGTTGTTCGAAACCAAAACCCTGATCCAGAGCTACCTGGTTGGGTTGTTGCTCGAAGCGGCTATTGTAGCTGCATTAAATGCAACTGGTTTGTTATTGCTGGGAATTGATTATGCAGTATTGCTGGCCATTATAGGGGCGTTGTTAAATATTATTCCTTACATCGGCGGTATTATAGCTGTTGCGCTGCCGGTGCTGATCGCACTCGCGCTGTTGCTTACACCGCTCCGTGCCGCCGATCCGTCCCTGCCTGAGCTCACGGCGCCGGTCAACGACTTCGCCAACGTGATCGACGCTGACAGCGAGCGCACGCTCGAACAG
>CBIMFG010001296.1:0-1976 GCA_966243125.1 uncultured Niastella sp. | reverse complement strand
CCGTAGTATACCATTCGTAGTTGAAACCAAGGGTCACCGATCTGATGTCGGCCTGCTCAGGCAGCATGTGATTAGTAATGATGCCAATGGTGTCTAAGGTGAGCACATTGGTTTGAAAGCTTTGTATAAACACACTTCCACCCTGGCTTGCCGACACGGCATACTGCGCCCCAATTTGCATATTGATATTAACGTACGAAGAGTCCTTCTTGAACAGGTTAAAGCTCGCGTTCATACCAAAGGGCGAACCAAACAGGTAGGGTTGCTGAAACACCAGATCGAGCCGGGGCGATTTAACCTGCAGTTGTTGCCAGTTGAGGGCAATGGTTTCGCCATTGCCTAAGGAGTTTTTTAAATTAACAGTGGCTTCGCCGGTTACCTGCAGTTTATTGTTTTCGGTTTGGGTACTGGAAGGCAAAAAACCCACCAGCACATTGATCTGGCTGCTGCGTTTGGGCGCCAGGTATACATTCAAAATAGAACCTGTACCCAGCATGGTCATGTTCCAGGGCTGCTTTTCTTCCACATACCCCAGGTCGTTGAGCTTTTTGCTTATCGCCATCAGCTTTTCCTTTTTGTAATAACTGCCATTTAAAATGCCGAGGTAGCGTTGTAAAAAGGTAGATGAAATGCTGGCATTACCAAAATTGCGGATGCTATCGATCTTATAGAGCGGCCCTTTGTTGATGTTCAGGTAGGCTTCAAACTGCTGGTTTATGTAGGTAATGCTGTCGAGTTTGATCTTTGCAAACGGGTAGCCGTTGTTCTCCAGGTAATCGAGCAACTTTTGCTGGGCGGCCACTACCTGGTCAAAACTAAGCGCTTGTTTTTTTGCATTTGCGTTAATTACATCGAGCAGTTTTTTATTGGCTGAATCAACGTGCAGGCGGGCCCATTGAAAGGTTTCGCCCACATACAGGGAGCATACGGCCCTATTGGGTTCATAATAAACGGTGTCGATGGAGGCGGCAGGATAACCTTTTGACTGTAACAGATCGGGCAGTTTGTTTACATAATCCAGCGCCAGTTCCTGGTTCTTGAAATTGGAATCCAATTTCAGGGTATTATAAATGAAAGCTGAATCTTTGTCAACGGCTTTAATTTGTAACCGGTATTGCGCAGGTAGCAAAAAGGGAAGAACCAGCCAAAAGGCAAGCACTATCCCAAAGCGTGTAAGGTTATATACAACTACCTTTGCAGTCCGAAACATCCTGGATTAATTAAACTGAAATATTCGAACAAAAATAAGGAATACGATGGCAGGCATTTATTTACATATCCCGTTTTGCAGGCAGGCCTGTCATTACTGTAACTTTCACTTCTCCACCTCATTGAAGCTAAAGAACGAATTTGTGGAAGCTTTATTGAAAGAAATAAGGCTGCAAAAGAATTATCTGCCGCCGGAAACGGTGAACACCATTTATTTTGGCGGCGGCACACCTTCCCTGTTAACACGAGAAGAATTGTCGGCTATTCTGCAGGCGTTACACGAGCAATTTTCTGTAGCGGCCGATGCTGAAGTTACGCTGGAAGCCAACCCCGACGATATTTCTGAACAAAAGTTGCAGGAGTGGAAACAGCTTGGCGTAAACCGGTTAAGCATTGGGGTGCAATCTTTTTTTGAGGAAGACCTGCGCTGGATGAACCGGGCGCATACGGCCCAGCAGGCCATCGACAATCTGAAACTGGCTGTACAATACTTTCCTAATATGACCATCGATTTAATTTATGGTGGTCCTACCCTGCCCGATGACCGGTGGCAGCAAAACGTACAACAGGCCATCGCATTAGGTATTCCACATATATCTTGTTATGCATTAACGGTTGAACCGGGCACTGCCCTTGACTCGCTGATCACCAAACACAAAAAAGCGGATGTAAATACCGAAGACCAGGCCCGCCAGTTTGTGCTACTGATGGATTGGTTAAAAGAAGCCGGGTACGAACATTACGAGATCTCGAATTTTGCCCTGCCC
>CBIMFG010001295.1:0-1979 GCA_966243125.1 uncultured Niastella sp. | reverse complement strand
ACCAACGTATTTCGCAACCATATATCTGCGGCAGTAGCGCCCATCTTATTAAACATTTTGTAAATAACTTCCACCACGGCATTACCGTAACCTGCCCCGGGTTTTATGGCCCGCAAGGACGCGTTCTACGGCTGGGATTGAGCAATCCACACCTGATCGATCGCCTTACCCAGTTTGCTTTTGGCCCACACCGCATCACCAATTTTGAAATGGAAACCGCCAGTATTTATGGATTGGGCAAATTGCTGGGGCACCATTGCCTGTCAATAAGCGCTATTGTAGCCAACCGCGTTACCAAACAATTTTCCAAAGACAGCCAGGCAGCCATTGAACAATTGATCAAAAAAGCGCTCGATATCATCAACAACTGGTAAGTGAACCAAGTAAATAACAATATGTTATAATACGGTAGGGCCATTATGGCTTTAACCCAGTTTGTAGTAATATTGCAAGAGGAACAATCAACTATGGAATTAATCTTTCACAAATACCAGGGAACTGGAAACGACTTTGTAATTCTGGACAACCGCGACGAACGTTATAATGATTTGACCAATGAACAGGTTCGTTTTTTATGCAACCGCCGCTTTGGGATTGGCGCCGATGGACTGATGCTACTGAACAATGCCAATGGCTACGATTTTGAAATGAAGTATTATAATGCCGATGGCCGTGAAAGCACCATGTGCGGCAATGGTGGTCGCTGCCTGGTTAAGTTCGCTTATAATATAGGCATCCGCAAAGAAAAATACTACTTTATTGCAGTAGACGGTCCGCACGACGCTGAAATTGACGACGACGGCGTTGTTAGCCTGAAAATGAAAGATGTGGATGGGGTAAAGGACTTCCACAGCGATTTCATTTTAGATACTGGCAGCCCTCACTACATTAAAATGACGCACAACGTGTGGGATTTTGATGTTTACAAAAAAGGAAAAGACATCCGCTACAGCAATACATTCGCCAAAGATGGCATCAACGTAAATTTTGTTGAGCGAAAAAATAACGATGAAATAATTGTACGTACCTATGAGCGCGGAGTGGAGGATGAAACCCTATCCTGCGGCACCGGTGTTACCGCCAGCGCCCTGGTATGCTATCATAACGAGCGGGGATTCAACGATGTAACAGTTCAAACCAAAGGCGGAAAACTATCTGTTGAATTTGATCGCACTGACGATGATGTGTATCGAAACATTTGGTTATGCGGCCCGGCCGAAAAAGTTTTTGAAGGAAGCTTAACACTCAAATAGTTACCAGTTACCGGTTACCGGTTTTCCCGGCAACCGGTAACCGGCGACTTTATCTTCCAATACCCGTCTTTCCCACCTTGCAATCTATTCTTCTAACCAAAAATTATCTCCCTCCGTATCAAAAAGCGCCCTTACCTTTGCGCCGCCTATGATTCAGTACTTCAAAAATATTAATTATCAAACCGTAGCAATCGATAAGCCGGAAAACGGTTCCTGGGTGAACATTTTGCCACCACTAAAGCAGGAAGAGTTCTCTGAACTATCCAATTCGCTCGATATTCCCCTCGAATTCCTTACCGATTCGCTCGATATTGATGAAAGGACCCGCTTTGAAGAATCTGACAATGTAAAGCTGCTGGTTATTAAAACCCCTACTGAAAACAACTCCTTCAACGAAAGCGACGCGTATTACATCACCATTCCGATCTGTATCATTATTACCCACAACCAGATCGTAACGGTGAATTCATTCGAGAACGGCGCTATCAAGAAGTTCCTGAACACTTTTCAGAACCGGCATCCCGATAACCGGAAAATGATGGTACTGAAGATCATTGAAAAGATCATTCAGACCTACCTCGAATCTTTGAAAGAGATCAATCAACGCCGCAACATACTGGAACAAAAGCTGTATGCAGCCAGCCGAAACGAACATCTGCTGCAAATGATGCGCATCCAGAAAAGCCTGGTGTATTTTGTAACAGCCTTGCGTTCGAACGAAATGTT
>CBIMFG010001294.1:0-1981 GCA_966243125.1 uncultured Niastella sp. | reverse complement strand
GTTTGGTTTCAAATACGACCTGAGCGTAACCGCACAAAACAAACAGGAGAACAGCGGCACTTATTATACAAGTCAATACGCTTATATTGTAGGTACCAATGGCAAGGCTTATCGCTCCGAATATGAGAGTACCAAAAAAATGCTGGAAAGCTTTTTCACTTTTGCCAAAAAACTGGGTGCGCACGACATTAACGTACTGGGCGGTTACAGCTGGCAGGAAGATGTGAATGGAGATGGTTTTCAGGCCAGCAACCAGAATTTTCCTACCGATGCGTTGGGGTATACCAATATAGGTTTAGGCAGCCCCACCGGTAATTATCGCAATGAGTGGGGGCCTAATATGTATCAAAAGCTGCGGCTTATTTCTTTTTATAGCCGAGCCAAATATAATTTCCGCGATAAGTATTTGCTGCAAGCGTCACTGCGTCGTGACGCTTCTTCCGCTTTTGGCGTAAACAATCGCTGGGCTACGTTTCCCTCCGTTTCATTTGCCTGGCGCGCCATCGATGAATCATTTCTTAAAACACAGTCCATTTTCAGCGACCTTAAATGGCGTATCAGCTATGGCATCACCGGTAACTCATTAGGTTTTGATCCCCTGATCTCAAAAGTACAGTACAGCTCAACCGGACAATTCTTTTACAATAATTCATTTGTAAACGCTATTGGTCCTGCTCAAAACGACAATCCAAATCTGAAATGGGAGAAAACGGCCATGTTCAATACCAGTCTCGATTTCGCTGTGCTGAAAGGCAAGGTGCGGGCCAGTGTAGAGTATTATAATAAAAAGACCAGCGATCTCATTTGGTATTATCCGGTATCTACCACGCAATATTTCACCTCTACCTATACCGCAAACGTTGGCTCTATCTTAAACCGGGGATTTGAAGTAACCATTGATGCCACGCCGGAAAAAACGGCCAACTTTCAATGGACAAGTTCCCTGAATGCAGCGCATAACAACAACAAAGTGCTCTCCTTATCAAACAGTAATTTTAAACTGGATTCAATTTATCCCGCAGGGGCTTCTCCGGGCGGACAAAACCAAACAGGCGCCTATGTGCAGATCCTGAAATCAGGTTTTCCGGTTGGCCAGTTCTTTACGTTCAAATATGCCGGCAAGGATGCCAACGGGGTTTCGCAGTGGTACGATAAAGATGGTAAGATAACCGCCGTGCCCAGAACTTACACCGATTATACTTATGCAGGCAATGCACAACCTAAATTACTATTGGGCTTTAACAACAGATTGGCGTATAAGAATTTTGATCTGAACATTTTTGTAAGAGCCTCCTTAGGCGCCCGGGTTATGAATGCCACGCTGGCCGATTTGAACCGGCCCGATGCTGCAAGCACCTATAACATTCCGGAGTATTCTGTGAATGACTCGCCCAGGGACCTCAATGGGTATTTTTATAGCAACCGGTATATTGAAAATGCTTCTTACCTCCGCCTCGATAATGCAACGCTGGGTTATAGTTTTCGTTCCGTCATTAAAGGCGTTCGATCATTACGAATTTATATTTCAGGTAATAACCTGGCATTGATCACCCCATACAGTGGCCTCGATCCTGAGATTGCACTTGGTGGATTAACGCCGGGCATCGACAATAAAGATTATTATCCCCGTACCAGGTCTTTTATGTTTGGTTTAAATGTTGATTTTTAAACAACGGCTGTATGAACCTCATAAATAACTATATCACCATATTGGCAGCAGCACTTTTGTTGAGCGCCTGCACAAAGATTGATGTGCCTGTAGAAAATCAATTGACGCCCCAGAACTTTCCGCAAACTGATGCACAGTTTATTTCGGCTGCGGGGCCTGCTTACACCAGCTTTCGCGGTTCGTTCTGCCAGCCTTACTGGCAACTGCAAACGCTGAGCACCGATGAAGCTATTTTGCCAAGCCGGGCCGGTGGCTGGTACGATGGTGGGCGCTTTCAGCAAATGCACTATCATACCTGGACACCCGATAACC
>CBIMFG010001293.1:0-1987 GCA_966243125.1 uncultured Niastella sp. | reverse complement strand
GCAAACGAAATGGCATCGGCACCCATTTTCAATGGGATGGGGTTGATATCAAATACAACGTATTATATGCAGTAGGATATGTGAAAGGAAAGAAAGTAACTGAGGATTATATTGTGCTGCAGTATCTGCCGCAAGCGCCAAACTTCAAGGCATTTTATACAACCCCTTCTTTGCCTGAAGCAACAACAGGTAATCTTAAATACGTATACCGCGTCAACTGCGGTGGGCCCGATTATAAAGACAGCAAGGGCAATACCTGGCTGGCAGATCGCGAGAAGAAATCAAATGATACCTGGGGTTCGCTGAGCTGGACAAAACAATTTCCCGGCATGCCTGCTTTCTATGCCAGTCAACGCCAAACCTATGATCCTATAAAAGGCACTGTCGACTGGCCACTGTACCAAAGCTTCCGTTATGGGTTGCAACAGCTGCGTTATGAATTTCCCGTGCCCGATGGTGATTACAGCGTAGAGTTATATTTTACTGAGCCCTGGTGGGGAACCGGTGGCGGACTGAACTGTAAAGGCTGGCGACAGTTTGACGTAGCCATCAATGATAAAACGGTTATCAAAAACCTTGATATCTGGTCAGAAGTGGGCCATGATGCAGCCCTGAAAAAAACAGTAAAGGTGCATGTAACAGGCGGACAGTTGACCATCTTCTTCCCGCATATTGCAGCCGGGCAGGCCATTATTTCGGCCATTGCCATTGCTACTACCAATCAGAAAGCGGTGGCTGCAGCGCCATCACCAGCATTGATCAGTAATTTGGGGGCGCAGGTAAAAGCCCAAACCTGGTTGAATACCGGTGATAAACAATACGTCAATAGCGACGTGGCATTTACCGCATTGCCCCCAACGCTGTATGGTGCAGAATGGATCCAGGTACCGGCCGAAGCTACAGGTTCCACTTCGTTTACTGTGACTGCCGATGCCGATGTGTTCATCGCTTTAGACAGCAGTAAGCAGCGGCCGGAATGGTTGACATCGTTTGAGGATACAAAGATGGTATTACAAACTACAAAAGGCCCCTATAAATTGTTGCGCAAGCGGTTTACGGCAAACAGTACAGTGACAATAAATGAGCTGTATTCAGTGATTGTAACGCCCGTCACCACATTGCAGCCACCCTTCGACCAGAAGCCAACCACCAGCTATAAGATGGACCAGGCAGCAACCTCAGGAGATGGAATTGCCCGCCAAACCATTAACAAAAGAGAATCAGTTGTATTTACCAAACCCGCCGGCGGACAGGCTGATGTTACTATCAATACAGGAGTAGGTGATGTATACTCCATCACATTCCGTTATTATAATCCATCAACCGCCGTACGCAAAGCAACCTGGCAACTGCTAATGGCCGATGGTACCGTGCTAAAAACCGAAGCCATGGAGTTTACCAATACCCGCGAAGGAAAATGGAATTACATAACCACTACCAGCGGCTCCATGATCAACGCCGGTAAGTATACCATACGTATAACCGCTACCGATGCCGAAGGAGTGGCTATTGGGGGTGTGGATGTGCAGTAGGAGAAAGCAAGCTTAAAGCTGTAAGCCCAAAGCTGAAAGCAAATACAGAAATACAGAACGCTGAACGTTTTTATACGTTCGGCGTTTTGCTTTTTAGCATTTACACGATTATTGGTTAAAACGACGCGTTTATTGGCTAAAATGCACGGGTACTAACTACTTAATTTTGCTTTAATAATTCTTCCCTATATTTACTGCGTAGACCAAATGCCTACTCCTATATGATACCAAATCTGCTTGTCCTAACAACGAAACGCTTTCTTTCTATTTTCCATCCTTCTATAAATTCTCGCGAGGAGCCCCTGGGCTTGAAATACGGTTAAGAGAAAGATCATAAAATAAGATTGCATCCTGAGTGAATATACAGGTGAATTAGTTCATCATGTTTATATGCTGAAAACCATCGACGTCGGTAAACGTGCTGACTGATCTTTGTTAGGGATATTATTTGCTTT
>CBIMFG010001292.1:0-1990 GCA_966243125.1 uncultured Niastella sp. | reverse complement strand
AGAGGATTATCCTAAGAATGAAAAAGGGGAATTGGTAAACGGCATTAAATCGTTACCTCCGCACCGGCTGCCACTGCCTGGGAATGAATTTACATTTTATGGTAACGATGACAGCATTTCTATGAAAATACCCTCTATTAAAGAAGGGGATATGTTTAAAAAAACTACCATTGCAGCCAGGCACTGGAAACCGGCGGCGCAATATGGTAACAAGTTCTTTTTTTTAGGAACTTATACCCGGGCAGACCTTCAGGGTCTTTTTGCCAGCTTTTATGCAACAAAAGACCGGAAAAGCCTTATGGAATTGTACTATACCGATCCCGGCAATTTGATAAATCTTATGGTTTTTTCAGTAGATTCTACCGGCGCATTGCCAATGGGTATAGCAGATCCACGGCGTGAAATACCAGAACCGGAAGAGGCAGTGATAAGTGTTCAATAATTCAACTTAATAGAAAACTAAAAAGTTTAAATACAACCGCCCGGTCATCAAGGCGGTTGTATTTGTTTTATTCCTATTGAGCTGCCTTCATAATCAAATTTGCCACTTCTTTAGGATGCGACATAAAAACCGAATGACTCGCCCCTTCTATTTCAACGGTAACACTTTTTGCCCGTTTGGCATATAACCGCTCCAACTCAGGATTAATAATACGATCAGCCTTTGCAACCATATACCAGCTGGGTTTGTTTTTCCATGCCGGGTTGTGAATGATGGCATGAAAGCCGGCATCAGCTGTTGGCACCTGTGCATTGGCCATAAAGTTGGCTGTGGCTTTTGGCACGTCGGCAGCAAAGTCAGCTGCAAACTGATTGGGATTTATATAATCAAAACCATCTGTGACTTTTATCAACGATTTGTAAGCGGGTGGATAGTTCTTTCCATTATCTGCTTCCGACTCGCCTTCATCGGGCGCGTGGGCTGCGATGTACACCAGCCCGGCTACACGGGTATCATTACCTGCAGCGGTGATCACCGCGCCGCCATAACTATGACCCACCAGAATGCAAGGCCCATCCTGTTGTTGCAATACGCGTTTTACCGCGGCTACATCTGCATCAAAAGAAGTCAATGGCTCCTGTACCACCGTTACATGGTATCCCTTGCCTGTTAAAAGCTGATACACCGGTTGCCAGCCCGATCCATCTACAAAAGCGCCGTGCACCAGCACCACATTCTTTATTTTACCGGGGGTTTGTGCATTTGTATTTACCTGAAGGAATAAAAGTAACAGGGCCAGCATCGGTTTCATGTGTTATAATTTTGAACAAATTTATTCGCTTCAACTGACTAAGGTGTACGGTACTCGTTCAACAGGCATTTCGGATAGGCGAACGGGCGGTTTCTGCTCTACGTACCTATTCTCGTTTCCTGTTGACTTTTCAAAAAACGGTCCCGGCTGAGCCGGGACCGGGCAATCCGCCAAAGGCGGACAATATGTGCGTGAGCACTATGTTATTCAATCACCTTGGAAACAATTGGCGAAAATGCCTTTTGTTTGTTATTGCCAATGGCAATTACGCGGAACCAGTGTCGCTTTTCGGAAGTCAATCCTATGAAGGTATGATTACCATCAGAACTACCTTCCTGCACCCAAACGGTATTTACGCCAGGCGGTTCCGTGGTGTACTGGTGAATGTAGGCTTTTACGCCTGCTACTCTTCTGGCACGAAGGATAGCTATACCAGGCTCATCCGATTTAACTTCCAGTATTTCGATAGAAGGAACAGGAATGCCATTGCGTTCGCTGATTACATCAAACCCACTGCTAAGTATCATCGTTCTGTCGCCCTTACAGGTTACAGTTACATACTCAACCAGTTCCAGCAGCAATGCTACCAGGATGGCCTTCTTATCGTTTTTAATGGACACCATTCGTTTGTCGCGTCCCACGGCGTTTGCTTTTGCCGACCTATATTCAGGCAGCATTTTTTTAAGCTCAGCCAGGGCTGCAGGTGGTGTTGGGAAATCAGGATTATTTTCCATCAT
>CBIMFG010001291.1:0-1992 GCA_966243125.1 uncultured Niastella sp. | reverse complement strand
CCAGGTTTTATGCGCATAGTAATAACGCCCATGTAGCCATCTGGAAAAAATATAGCCGGCGGTATGGGTTCGTAAGGCGATTGCGTAACCATATTTTCAACCACGCCTACAACCGTATATGTTTTATCGTGGTACTTAATTAATTCGCCCACTATATTTTTCAGTCCCGTTAGTTGCGCTCCTTTTTCATTCAAAATAACTGCTGAAGAATCGGTAGGCACATCTGCATAAAAATCGCGTCCTTCCTTTATGTGCCAGTTAATGGTTTTACCAAATTCAGGCGATACGGTTACGGTTCTATAAAACACCGCCTGGGCGGGGTCTTTGCCGCGCCATTCAATACTGTTGTTATTGGGAAAATAGGTAGCTGAATTGCTCGATCTGGCTACTTGAGATACCGCGCCCGTTTGTAACAGATCGTTCTTAACGGCTTCATAATTCTTGCGCAGCTCCGGTGTTTTCATATCAACGGTGATCAGTCCGGCGCGGTTATACCCAACGGGCCGGTCTTTGGCATGATTGATCTGCAGAAAAACAACCATGGTGCTTATGATCAGGGTTACTGAAACGGTGAATTGAATTACTACCAGCACTTTGCGCGGCATACTGGCCAGGCGGCCTGCTTGTATAACCCCTTTCAATACTTTTACTGGTTTGAACCGGGACAAATAAAAAGCCGGGTAACTGCCGGCAGTCAATCCGGTGAACAAAATAAAACCCAATGCCAATGACCAGAAGACCGGATTGCTCCATCGCATGGGGATCTCTTTATCGGCCAGGGTATTAAAAAAGGGCAGCAACAATTCAACCAAAACAAGGGACACCAAAAAAGCCAGGAAGGTTACCACCAATGATTCGCTCAAAAATTGTGCGATCAATTGTTTACGCATTGACCCTATTGTTTTTCTGATGCCAACCTCGCGGGCACGCATAGTGCTTCTGGCGGTAGAAAGATTCATAAAGTTGATACAGGCCAACAGCAATACAAACACGCCCACGATGCCAAACAACCAAACAAATTCAATGCGGCCGCCTACTGCTTTTCCATGTTTAAATTCGGTATATAAATGCAGTTTATCAAAAGGATGCAGCAGGATCTCTTCTTTCCATCTTTCTATATACGGGGTGGGGAGTGTTTTAACCTTTTCGTTTAATGCCTGCACATCTACATGGTCATTCAGTTGCACAAATAACTGGCCGCAGTGGTTATCCCAGCTGGTTTGTTTATTTAGCCAGTTAGCCTGGTGCCCCCAGGGCAATAGCACCTGTACATTATAAAAATTTGTGTTGCGCGGCAGGTCGGCATACACACCAGCCACCTTCAGATCGAATTGATTGTTTACACTGATTATTTTATTCAATGGGTCATCGCTGCCAAAAACAGCGGTGGCAAGCGATTGAGCAATGAGCGCGGATGAAGGATCGTTTAATGCATTGGAATTGCCACGCACCATGGATAGCGTAAACATATCAGGAAATTCAGACTGCACCCACATGCCTTTGCGGTCAAACTTTTTATCACCGGCACTCACTAAAAAATCATTTTCCCAACTGGCCAGCGACACATATGTAAGATCCTGCCCATATTTCGATCGCAAAGCTTCGCCAACCGGCATGGCTAAGGAATTATCCGTATACGTTTCGCCCTTATCGGTTTGGTTACACAACACCTGAACGAGGCGGTCGTGATTACGGAAATACCGGTCGAACGACAGTTCATCCCAGATCCACAAACCCACCAGCAGGGCTACCGCCATACCGGTTGCCAGTCCGGTAATATTGATAAAAGAATGCAGCTTGTTTTTAAGCAGGTTGCGCCACGCGATTGTAAAATAGTTTTTGAACATGGGCTGAATTTTAGTGTATGGGTTATTACCAGTACCATAAAAATGCCGGAAGATACAGGTGTAACAATCAATAATATATAATTGAGTAATTCATCTAACTGTACGTTTTTGATACGGTTGGTGTTCGAAAAGCAGCTGTAAGCCA
>CBIMFG010001290.1:0-1993 GCA_966243125.1 uncultured Niastella sp. | reverse complement strand
CGCCATCACCAATGCTGTTTCACTACATGGCAACAGTAATGTGATCTTTTTAACCGGCGCCAATATGGCTGGTAAATCTACCTTTATGAAATCGTTTGGCATAGCGGTGTACCTGGCGCATATGGGGTTTCCGTTGGCAGTGGAACAAATGGTGTTTAGCATCCGGGATGGATTGTTCTCTTCCATCAACGTGCCCGATAACCTGAAAATGGGTTACAGTCATTTTTATGCAGAAGTGTTGCGGGTTAAACAGGTAGCGGAAACCGTAAGTGAGGGGAAGAACCTGGTGGTGATCTTTGACGAGCTGTTTAAAGGCACCAACGTAAAAGACGCTTATGACGCCACGCTGGACGTATCCGAAGCCTTTGGCGAGAACAACAATTGCATTTTTATTATTTCCACCCACATTATGGAAGTAGGGCAGCAGTTACAGGAGCGCTGCAATAACTTTCAGTTTTTGTACCTGCCCACCATCATGAAGGGCTCCATACCTACTTATACATACAAATTACAGCAAGGCATTTCTGCCGACCGGCATGGGATGATGATCATAGAGAATGAAGGGATATTGGAGATAATCAAGGGTGAAGTAGCTGTTAAATAGTGAAATTTATAGGTACTATTTAACGCCTAATTTTTTCAAGTAATTCTTTGTTGGAAGGAACTGAACTTTATGACCGCTTTTACGGGTTTGTAAAATTCCCTTTTCCTCCAGTATATTCAGATCGTTTCTCGCCGTTTGGTTACTGATGTTAAACCTGGTTTGAATTTGTTGAACGGTAAAAAATGTAGTGCTGTCCTGAAGTATCTCCTGTATAATTGTTATTTGACGATCATTAAAGTCTGTATTCCGAAGCATTGAAATGATATGCTGTTTTTCGGATGTCTTCCTTTGAATATATTTTTTCAGGTCTTCAAGAGCCAGGCGAATACATTTGATGTTATAAATGGCAAAATAGGTAAGATCGTTTTTGTCAAATTCTGTATGCAAATAAGCTTTTGCGTATTGTGATTTTGAATTTAAAATTATTCGGGATACAGATATGTACTCGATCAGCCAATACCCTTTTTTTAACAAATACCAATAAAAAATAGTCCGCCCGGTTCTGCCATTTCCATCAACAAAGGGGTGAATATAGCCTATTAAAAAATGAAGGATAATTGCTTTATAGATCGGGTGAATAAAGAACGTTGTTTTGTCTTTATCGTTGGCGAACTTGCAAAAATCTTCCATCAGCCCATCAAGTTGTTCAAAGGAGGGGGGGCTGTGTAGGATATTCCCGGTTTGTGTATCTATTACTTTAATCTTATTATCTCTTCTGAAAGCCCCAGCTTCATTTTCATGAGTTAATGTGTTGTTGGTAAGTATTTGATGTAGTTCCTTGAGTCTTGAAATGGTGATGCTTTCATTCTTGTGCTCAACTATCCACTTCATGGCAACGAAATTGTTCAGGATCATTTGCTCTGAATGATTTTGTGGCTTTCGATTGTTTTCCAACATGTCTTTTGCCACTTTTCGGGTTGTTGCCGCTCCTTCCAATTGACTGGAAGCAATGGCTTCCTCCATAAGGGAACTGATCAAATACCTGTCTCTGTCTTCAGATGGAATAATATTATCTGATGACAAACTTCCTACCAAATTCAGATCAAATTCGTGTAAGTTTTTTTGTATGATTGTGGGAACTCTTAATTCAAATGTAAATCCATCACGACCGAATGGCCTGAGTACATTATGAGAAATACGGTGGGCTTTTACTGCATACCATAGTTTCTTACTGTCATATTTCCAGTCCTGGGCAATATATTTCCATTTATCCCAGTAATAATAATCGTTTTCAATAAAATCAAGGAAGTCCTGGAATTTATTCATTGTTACCAGATCGTCTTGTACTACTCTATAATCATAGGCGCCAATAAAAGGAGGCTTTTCAGGTAATTTCATATTAACTCCTAATTTATTCAAAATTAGGAGTTTTTGGGAGTTTGGATAGAT
>CBIMFG010001289.1:0-2003 GCA_966243125.1 uncultured Niastella sp. | reverse complement strand
GATCCGCTATCCACGCGGCCAGGGTGTAATGCCTGAATGGAAAACACCTTTTGAAGAAATTCAAATTGGCAAGGGAAGAAAGATAAAAGACGGTCAGGATATCGCCATTCTTACTATAGGTCACCCGGGTAACTTTGCTACCACCGCCATTCGCGAATTAAAAATGGATGGTTTGAACCCGGCACATTATGATATGCGTTTTGTGAAACCGCTCGACGAAGCTTTGTTGCACGAAGTATTCAGCAAGTATGACAAGGTACTTACGGTTGAAGATGGTACCGTTACCGGTGGTTTTGGCAGCGCAGTGCTGGAATTTATGGCGCAACACAACTACAAAGCCGAAGTGAAAATATTAGGCATTCCCGATGCTATTGTTGAACATGGCACCCCCAAGGAATTGTATCACGAATGTGGTTACGATGCACCGGCTATTGCGGCGGCAGTGCGTGAGATGATGAAGGGGAAGGTTACGGTGAGTCAGTTACTGGGATAACCGGTTGCCGGTTACCAGTCACCGGTTGCCAGGCTTTAAAATCAAGAACGCTAACTAATTTGTATTTCCCGGCGACCGGAAACCGGTAACCGGGAACTTTTATTTGCATTAACAATTTATTGGCAACATATACATGTGGATTATGGCAAGTGCATCATCTTACCTTTCCATAACCCTGCAAACATGAAACGAATCCTGTTTCTTTCCCTGGCGCTGTTCCTTGGTTTTATAGTAACGGCGGCGGCCTGGTATTACACCAAACTAAAGCCCGGCAGTTCACCTCATACAGCAGCTGCTGTTTCAAACAAAGCATTACTTACCCGGTTAAACGCACATGCCAAACCGTTGCTGGCCTATGCTAAAGAACAGCGGTACAATACCAGTATTTGTTTTTTGGTTGATATGAATATTGAATCGGGGAAGAACCGGTTCTTTGTATATGACCTGAAAAAAAACAAGGTGTTAGATGCCGGACTGGTAGCGCATGGCCGGTGTAACAAGAATTGGCTTTCCGGCCGGCAGTATGGAAATGAAGTGGGTTGCGGTTGTACGTCGCTGGGAAAATACAAAATTGGTAATCCTTACACTGGCAGATTTGGCCGGGCTTATAAATTATTTGGGTTAGATGCTACCAACAGCAATGCGTTTAAACGGTTTGTAGTGCTGCACTCTTACACGGCTGTTCCCAATGCCGAAGTTGATCCGGCGCCTATTTGCCAAAGTGATGGCTGCCCTATGGTATCGGCTGCATTTTTACAAAAGCTGGGGCAGCTTATTGACAAATCGCCACAACCGATCCTGTTGTATATCTATGATAAAAACTAGTGAGTGGTCAGTGGTGAGTGGTGAGTGAACTCGCGAATTTTTGGGAAATCAAAATAATAGCGAACCCACTCACAACTCACTACTCACCACTCACTATAGTACTGATTCCGGTTGTCTATCAGGATCATCGTCGGGGTTAAGCGGCGGCTGGTCGGGATCTACGTCCTGTTCCCAGTTTTCGTTCAACTCAATAATGAAGTTGTTACGCCCCTCACCTACCATGATGGTCATGTATTTCATTTGTATCAGCTCCAACATAGAAAGGAAGATAAAGATGGCATGTATGCGATCCTGACAAATATCGAAGATCTTATCAAACGGCATTACCTTTTCCTTTTTCACTTTATCCAGCGCATACACCCTGCTTTCTTCCATGGTATACGCGTACTTCACTACAGTATGCACCGGTTTTGTTACGTTCCGCAGCTCCACCTTCTTCATTACCTTTTCAAACGTCTTCATCAGTTTGAAAAGCGTAATAGTTTGAATTTCAGTTCCCTCTCCTCTTTCTTCCCCAATGGAGGCAATGTCTTTAGCCAGGTTACCGCGGCGCACCATCAACATGCGAATGGCTTCCATTTCAGCCATTTTAGCGGAGGCGTCCTTAAAGCGTTTGTATTCAAGGATCTTATCAACCAGTTCCTGACGGGGATCTATTTCATTACCCTGCGCATCCAGTTCTTTA
>CBIMFG010001288.1:0-2005 GCA_966243125.1 uncultured Niastella sp. | reverse complement strand
GTAAATGGGCAACTGGTGGTGGATAATGGGACACATACAGGAGCGCGTAGTGGTATTCCTTTATATGGGCCGGCTAAAATGTTCTAACTTTATAAAATGAAGCAATTCATCCTACTCTTGTTATTGCCAGCCTCATTAATAGCCCAAACCCATGATGAAATAAACCGATGGGAGCAACAGGCAAAACAAGTTACTATTATCCGTGATAACTGGGGTATCCCTCATATTTATGGTAAAACCGATGCCGATTGCGTATTCGGTTTATTGTATGCCCAGTGCGAAGATGATTTTAAAAGAGTAGAAGCTAACTACATTGATATTTTAGGCCGAAGTGCAGAAGTATACGGCGAAAAAAACCTGTATACTGATCTCTATACCCGCCTGCTGGTTGATTCAGCCGGCGCCAAAAGCGACTATACAAAAAGCCCCGCCTGGTTAAAAAAACTGCTGAACGCTTTTGCAGATGGAATCAATTATTACCTGTACAAACACCCTTCGGTAAAACCCGCATTGCTTAGCCGATTTGAACCTTGGTTTCAGCTTATGTGGACAGATGGCAGCATTGCAGCCATACAAAGCGGCGGACTGACTATCGATGAATTAAAAAAGTTCTATACCAATGATCCCACCACCACGGTTCTAACAAAAAACAGAGAAGAAGAAATTGCCACCGGCTCAAATGGATTTGCGTTGGCGCCATCCCGTACGGCATCTGGCAATGCTATTTTGTATATCAACCCGCACGTAACATTTTATTTCAGACCCGAGGAACATGTGATCAGTGAAGAGGGATTGAATGCTTATGGTGCAGTAACATGGGGACAGCTTTTCGTTTACCAGGGTTTTAACGAACATTGCGGATGGATGCATACTTCCGGTTATTCAGATGTTTCTGATCTGTATACAGAAACGATCAGCAAACAAGGAAAGCAATTATTTTATCAATACGAAAAAGCGCAACTACCGGTAAAGCAACGTGCCGTTACGCTGAGCTATAAAGAAGGCAGCCAAATAAAAACAACTACCATCAATACCTGGTATACGCAGCATGGTCCTGTTATGGGCAGCCGCAATGGTAAATGGATCAGCGTAAAAGCCAATAACCGTTCCATGAGCTCATTAATACAATCGTGGCAACGCACTAAAGCAAATGGGTTCGAAGCGTTCAAAAAGAATATGGAGTTGCTCTCGAACGCATCTAACAACACGGTGTTTGCAGATGATAAGGGGAATATTGCTTACTGGCATGGCAATTTTATTCCACGCCGCGATACTGCTTATGATTGGAACCAACCGGTTGATGGCAGTGTAAAAGCCACTGACTGGAAAGGTTTGCATACCCTGAATGAAACCATTCACCTGTATAACCCGGCGAGTGGCTTTATTCAGAATTGTAATTCCACTCCGTTTACCGCTTCGGGCAGTAGCAGTCCGAAAAAGGAACAATACCCGGCATATATGTCAACCGAGCCGGAGAACTTCCGCGGCATTACCGCTGCGCGCTTGCTGGCAAAGGCGCAACAATTCACCATTGACTCCATTATCGCCAATGGATACAACACCACGCTTTCGGCTTTTGAAGAATTGATACCCGCTCTTATAAACGGGTATTCAACAAACCTGTCCAAAAGCGATTCTGTATATATAAAACTGGCCGGGCCTATCAACGTATTAAAGAATTGGGACCTGAAAGCGAGCGTTTCTTCTATTGCCACTACCCTGGCCATTGAGTGGATCCAAAAATTAACGCCCCTTATAAGCCAGGTGCGGGTAAACGGAAAGGAGGTTGATCTGGTAACGCGTGTGCATACCTATGCCCAAACTGCCTCAGCGGCCGAATTAGCAGACAACCTGCTTTTTGTTGTAAATGATCTTACCGCCAGATATGGCGCCTGGACAATGCCCTGGGGCGATATAAACCGCTATCAACGATTGACCGGCAATTTGCAGGAAACGTATGACGATAACAAACCGAGCCTGCCCGTGGGTATGGCTGCCAGCACCT
>CBIMFG010001287.1:0-2009 GCA_966243125.1 uncultured Niastella sp. | reverse complement strand
AAAAATACGTCCCGCACTCTGGCGGCATCGCTGGAGTATAAAATGAAAAAGATAAGCCTCACCGGTATGTATTATTTGCTGCGCGATGAATTTTCGAATCCTAACAGAAATGGCTTTTTAAACCGCGTTTATCAGGATGCCCTCTTAACCCCCGTGAGTGTTGACAATGCGCAAAATGCGGCACGTGCCTATAGTACGGTTACTGATAACCCCATTTACCTGCTTACTGATAACGGGAATCGTTTTTTACAAACGCATCAAACAGGGAGTTTAATACTGGAAAAAAAGGGTTTTGATTTCAGGTATACTATCACCCAGTCACTGGAACAGTTGAATCAGTATAGCCGGGAAGGTTATAAACCGGGTAGCGTTTATTTTCCGGCGGGTATAGCCTTGAACCGCAACAAAAGCGACCGAAATTATTTCCTGGAAGGAACCGCTTCTTACGACATCCGGTTCAAAACAGATAGGTTAACCGGCTTAGTTTGGGCCCATTATAGCTATGCCAATAGCCAATCGGCCATTAATTATAGTATTCCTTCGGAGTACCGTTACCAACGTGCTGCACACGATGCCTCGTTGATGTATAAAATGTATTACCACAAGGACTGGTTGCAAACAGGTGCGAATGTAGGTAATAGGCTCTACGTTTCTAATACCACTAATACTGATCATTATTTTTTACCTTATGCAGATGCCTATATAACAGGGGATAGGATACCTGGTTTGGATAACATACATGCAAAGATCAGTGGCGCCTATAATCGGTTCAATAATGAATTGCCCATTGGCCGCTCCTTTTCGCAAAACAGTTTATTGCAATATACCACCCAGCAGGCCTTTCAGTTTTTTCCGGTAATGGAGGTGAACAGCTTTGATAAACTGAATGCTGTACAGCATACTGAATATACAGGCCGCTTTGAGGTGAGCTATAAATATAAGATCACGCTGTACAGCGAGTTGTTCAACCGGAAAACGCGGGATGATATTTTTCCGGTACTAACAAACGGTGGCCTGGTTTTACAAAATATAGCCAGTCATCGCAACAAAGGAGTTGAACTGGGCGCCACCTTTATTAATAGCAGATATAAGACTAATTTTTATACAGCGCATACCATCTCTTTTGTAAGGTATAAGAACAAGGTTACTGATGTAAAAGACGGTTATAACGGTACGCCTATGGCCGGGTTTGCCAACATCCATACTGCCATTATAAAAGGCGCAGCACTGGGCAGTATTGTAGGAACGGATTATCAACGTGACGCCAGTAACCGGGTCATAATCGGCAATGATGGTTTTCCATTGGTAAACTCAACGCCCAAAGTGATTGGTAACCCCATTCCTGATTTTACCATGAAAATGACGAACAGCGTTAACTGGAAAATGTTGTACCTGGATGTGAATTGGGAATGGAAAAAAGGCGGTGAAATGTGGAATGGTACGCAGGCAGTGCTGGATTATTATGGGCGATCGGCCAGTTCCGCAGCCTTACGAACTACTACCGGTTATATATTTGATGGCGTGTTGCAGGATAAACAACCCAATAACATTCCCGTTTCTTTTTATGATGCAAATGCGCCTGTTGAACAAAACCGCTGGACGCGTTACGGCCACAGCGGGGTAGGAGCTGAATATATTCAGCAGGCCGATGTATTGCGCCTGCGTTCAGTTAACAAATATACGCAGTACCTGGCCTTTTCACTGTATGCCAATAACCTCATTCTGTATTCGTCCTATAAAGGAGTTGATCCAAACCAGTTGTTGTATGATCAGCCGAATGCAACTGGTCTCGATTTCTTCAATCTTCCTTCCCTGAAATCATTTGGTTGTAACATTTCCATTCAATTCTAACACCATGAAAAGAGCAATAAATAACTGTTTGTTGTTGTTGATGCTGGTTTGCCTGCATCCGTTTTTAGGAACGGCGCAAACTATTGATTATGCCAGCAATAAAGAAAAAGTATATGTGCAAACCAGCCATGTATTTTTTAAACCTGGTGAAACCATGT
>CBIMFG010001286.1:0-2013 GCA_966243125.1 uncultured Niastella sp. | reverse complement strand
ACGAAACGGTGCGAGGTATTTAACCTGGGATCGGGCAATGGCGTAACCGTACTGGAAGCCATTACAGCCTTTGAAAAGGTAAGTAATGTAAAACTCAATTACGTAATTGGCCCCCGCCGCAGTGGCGACGTTATTGCCATTTACGCCAATAACGACTATGCCCGCACCTCACTGGGTTGGGAAACAAAATACTCATTAGAAGATATGATGGCCACTGCGTGGAAGTGGGAGCAGCGCCTGAAAGCAGATGCCAGCTTTTATCAAAGCCGGCCAGCCGATCTGAACTAATGTTAGTTTAAATACATTCAATGGCTCAGTGGCAACGATTATAAAAGCCCTGAGCCATTTGCTTTTTTTTACCTTACTTTGCACCACCAAATTTTTAACATGCTGAAAGAAATACAGGTAACCGGACAAAAAGATACCCGCAGCGGTTTTGGCGATGGTATTGTGGAAGCAGCCCGTAAGAATTCAAATGTAGTAGCCCTTACAGCCGATCTGGCTGGTTCAATGAAACTGAACCAGTTTATGAAAGAGTTCCCCGAGCGCTATGTACAGGTCGGGATCGCTGAAGCCAATATGATGGGTATAGCTGCCGGTTTAACGATTGGAGGAAAAATTCCTTTTACCACCACGTTTGCCAACTTCTCTACTGGCCGTGTTTACGATCAAATTCGTCAATCAATAGTATATTCTGGTAAAAACGTAAAAGTCTGCGCTTCGCACGCCGGTTTAACCCTGGGCGAAGACGGTGCTACTCACCAGATCCTGGAAGATATTGGTTTAATGAAAATGCTGCCAGGTATGACGGTGATCGTGCCTTGCGATTACAACCAAACCAAAGCAGCCACCATGGCCGTTGCTGAATATGTAGGTCCCGTTTACCTGCGTTTTGGCCGCCCCAGCTGGCCTATTTTCACAGCTGCCGATCAAAAATTTGAGATCGGTAAAGCCCAGTTCTTCAGCGAAGGAACCGACGTTTCCATCTTTGCCTGCGGTCACATGGTATGGAAAGCCATTGAAGCCGGTCGCATACTCGAAGAAAAAGGCATCAGCGTTGAAGTGGTGAACATTCACACCATTAAACCGCTCGATACCGAAGCAATTCTGAAATCTATCCGCAAAACGCGCTGCGCGGTTACTGTGGAAGAACATAACATCATTGGTGGTTTAGGCGATGCCATTGCACAAACAGCCTCTAAAAACTTCCCCATTCCTATTGAGTACATTGGTACCAACGATACGTTTGGCGAAAGCGGTACACCTATGCAGTTGCTGAAAAAATACGGTTTGGATACCCCCAACATCGTTGACGCAGCACAAAAAGTGATCGCAAGAAAAGGTTAATCTTTTTTTCTATAAAGAAAAGGGGAATGGTTAATGACCGTTCCCCTTTTTAGTTTGTAGAAGCGTTGTTAATATCAATGATAACCAGCTGATTTTTACCTTATCATAATATATTTGTTGGAACGTTTAAACTAAATTCAATTGGCGGGTTCCAATATTTTATCACAGAAAACAGCTAACCTATGTCGGTGACCATGCAAGACAGCGAATTGCTGATGCAATTCCGCGATCCGGCCACTAAAGAAAAGGCCTATACGGCTATAATCCGAAAATACCAGGAGCGACTATACTGGCACATTCGCCGGATGGTAGTTGAACATGAGGACGCGAATGATGTATTACAAAATGTATTTATAAGGGTGTGGAATGGCCTGGAAAACTTTAGGGAAGACTCCCAGTTGTACACCTGGCTGTACCGCATTGCTACCAATGAATGCCTTACTTACCTGGAACAACTGAAAAAAAGAAGCTCTGTGTCGCTTAGTGATGTGGAGAGTGGGCTGGAGAACAAGATCAAGGCCGATAAACACTTCGACCCTAATAAGCTGGAGTGGAAATTACAGTTAGCTATTCAACAATTACCTGAAAAGCAACGGGTTGTATTTAGCTTACGGTATTATGATGAAATGCCTTATGAAGAAATGAGCCACGTATTGGAAACGAGCG
>CBIMFG010001285.1:0-2015 GCA_966243125.1 uncultured Niastella sp. | reverse complement strand
GGTACCGGTGAGTTCCCTGCGCGACAAAGGCTACAGCCTGCAACTATCGCAAATGGTTATACCCAAAAAATTGTGTGTATACGGCATTCACTCCTATTTTTTCGATGCCTTTAAACGGCATCCCTGGGAAGCAGGCGGCGGGGTTAACTTCTACCCTATGAAATCAAGAAGCTGGCGCCTGAACGCCCAGGCGCATTATGTGCATAAAAGTTCAGCAGGCGGCACATTCGGTTTGTACCAGGGCGGGCAAACAGGCGCCACCATTACTATTGGAACCGACATTTTATTGTAACATGATTAAAATTATAGGTGCACTTTTTTTACTGGCGCCTTTAGCTGTAAGGACGCAAACAAAAACCACTACAGATACTTCCTGGTTTTACGACTCCCATTTTCACTTAACCAATTATGTGCAGGAAGGAATAACCGTTCAACAGTTTCTGCAGGTAATGAAAGGTAAAGTTGGCCGCTCAACCCTGTTTGGCATTCCCCTGCAACAGCAATGGTCATACGGCAACTCGGGTAATTTTGCGCCCACCTATTACCTGGCCAGCGATGCGCCCTTGTATTATTACTCCTTTACCGATGCATACATCGCTATGGCCTATCGCAGTCTTACCAAAGAAGAACAACAACAATTTGATCCCATGATCACCGGGTTTAACCCGGCCGATATGTATGCCGCAGATCACATAAAGCGGGTGCTAAAAACATTCCCCGGTGTATTCTCAGGCATTGGTGAGTTTTCTATTCATAAGGAATTTGTTTCTTCCAAAATAGCGGGTGAAGTGGCTTCCCTGGCCAACCCTGCGCTTGACCGCATTCTGGATTTTGCAAAAGAAGCGGGCCTGGTGGTTATACTGCACAATGATATTGATATGCCTTTTCCGAAGGCCGGACAGGAACCTTATTTGCTGAAGCAGCTCATGGATCTGTTTAAGCGGCACCCCAACACGGCAATCATTTGGGCGCATTGCGGCCTGGGCCGCATAGTACAACCTATACAAGACCAACTTAAAATGTTAGACCGGGTATTAAGCGACCCGGCATTGCAACATATACATATAGACATCAGCTGGAATGAAGTGGCCAAATACATTGTTTCTTCCCCGGAAACTATACAGGCAACAGCTGCCGCCATCAACAAATACCCCGACCGGTTTTTGATGGGTACCGATGAAGTGGCCCCCGCCAGCCAGGAGAAATACTTGAAAGTGTATTATATGTATGAACCATTGTTGAAACAACTAACGCCTGCAGCAAAAAACAAACTCCTGAAAGGTAACTATGCCCGGCTTTTTGATAATGCCCGTCAAGAAGTTCGGAAATGGGAAGCGGCACATGCCAATAATTAAAAAATTTATCATATCATTGTATGGTGGTCCACATTTATACGATTAATCCCACATGGATCATTCGTTCCTGATTTGCCAGCTCAACATTGTCTCTTTATTTTTTAGCATCCAACTTACCCGCAGTGCCCGTGCATTATTGAAGTCTCCCACCCTCCTTGTGAGAACAATGGGCTTTGAAATCATTTCAAAATCTTGAACAAAAAACCTGACTATGAACTTCCCGACTCCGGTTGTAGCTAACAAACTGTTTAGCTACGACTCCATTGCCGACCAATTGGAAAGAATATTCGTGCATCCTGATTTCCACAAATCACAGATCCTGAAAAAATTCTTATCCTATATTGTTCATGAAACCCTTATTGGCAGCGCGCATTGCATAAAGGAATATACCATTGCATTGCACGCATTGGAAAAGCCAGCAAGTTTTAATCCGCAGAAAGATTGTATTGTACGCATTCATGCCGGCAGGCTGCGGCAGGCATTGGCCCATTATTATTCAGGAATGGGTTTTAATGATAAGATCGTAATAGGCATACCCAAAGGAAAGTATGTGCCGGTGTTTATGGACAGGCAACAATGGATCGACGAAAAAAAATTGCATACCGTGCCTCATCAAAGAGAACCAGCCATTCCTGAATATGAACCGGTGATCTTTGCCAT
>CBIMFG010001284.1:0-2021 GCA_966243125.1 uncultured Niastella sp. | reverse complement strand
TTACTTCTGGCTGCAAAAAAAACCGGCAAACTGGAGATCTGGCTCGATGACCTCACCACCGGCAAATTGATCGCTGCCATACCGGTAACAAAAACGGGCGATGCACTACATTGGAAAGCCCTCAACAAAAAGCTCGAACGCGTAACAGGCCGCCACGATGTATTTGTAAAGTTTCCGGCAGGCAACGCCCGGTCCATCTATATAAAAACCATTCAATTCCTGCAAACAAAATAGCGTTGAAAAATAGGCTCAATAAAAGTATATTCGTTATAATGAAAAAGACGGTTTTACAGGTAGCCATGCTCATTGCCATGGCTACCGCCAGCAGAGCGCAAAACCCATTGATCCGCGATCAGTTCACGGCCGATCCTTCGGCCCGGGTATTCAACAACCGGGTATATGTTTATCCCTCGCACGACATCCTGGCCAATGAAAAGCGCGGACGCATCGGTTGGTTTTGTATGGAAGATTACCATGTATTCTCTTCCGAAAACCTGACAGACTGGACAGATCATGGCGTTATTGTGAACCAGGCAAACGTTCCCTGGGCTAAGCCAAACAGTTACAGTATGTGGGCGCCCGATTGTATTTTCAGGAATGGAAAATATTATTTTTATTTTCCTACCACGCCTGCCGATAGTAACATTGCCAAAGGATTTACAATAGGAGTAGCGGTTGCCGATAAGCCAACCGGCCCGTTCACCCCGCTGCCATTACCCATCAAAAATGTACGCGGTATTGATCCCAATGTTTTTATTGATAAAAACGGACAGGCCTATTTGTATTGGTCGCAGGGAAATATTTTCGGGGCAAAGCTGAAAGAGAATATGGTAGAGCTGGCTACCGATCCTGTTATCTTAAAGGAAATGCCGGAAAAGGGTTTGAAAGAAGGGCCTTATTTGTTTGAACGTAATGGCACCTATTATATGACCTACCCGCATGTGCAGAATAAGATAGAACGGTTGGAATATGCAACCGGTGATAATCCGCTGGGACCTTTCAAATTTGCCGGCGTTATTATGGATGAATCACCCACCGGTTGCTGGACGAACCATCATTCCATTATTCAATTCAACGATCAGTGGTACCTGTTCTATCATCACAACGATTATTCACCGCGGTTCGATAAAGCCCGGTCAATACGGGCCGACAGCCTGTTCTTTAATACAGATGGCACTATTAAAAAAGTAATACCTACCTGGCGCGGCATAGGCGTAACCAATGCCCGCAGCAATATACAGCCCGACCGGTATACCAGCATTGCTGAAAACGGCGTGTCCCTTGCGTTTGTAGATACCGCCGATACATTCAAGGGGTGGAAAGCGGTGTTTAATAACGCCGGCGCCTGGTTGCAATACAACAGTGTTGATTTTGGCAAAAAAGCAACCAAAACAGTGGTGGTAAATGGTAAGGGCGTTACTGGTGGTAAATTGCATATACACCGCGATGCGGTGAACGGCCCTGAACTGGCAACTGTTGTTATTCCTGCCGGTAATAACTGGCAACAGATAAAATCGCGTGTAGCCGGCTTTGAACCGGGTATTCATCACTTGTTCTTTGTACAGGAGGGTAACGATCCCGTGGAGTTAGACTGGTTACGGTTTGAATAATCAAACTGCTATAAAAAGTAAGAACCCCGGTGAAAACACCGGGGTTTTTCATCACACTATGATCTGTTGTTACAATGGGCCCATTCTGAACCAATCAAAATCAACGTAACCGCCGGTTTGTTGGGTTGCATAATTGAACAGGCCGAATTTATTTCCCACGAACAGCGTTAAACTGAATTTCATGGTCAGTTCATTGCCTATGGGCGTAAATGTTTTGTTGTTTGCACTATATTTGAATGATGCTTTTTTACTGCTGTTCGAAGCAATAGCTTGCAGGTAAATGGTTGACCGGTCAATGACTGCAGAGTCGATCGTTTTCCCATTGTTGACCATCACTACATATTTTTTCCCATTCGTTTGTTTAACGCCGATGTAAGCATACGGGTCCTGGAACACGGCAAGACCTGCGAT
>CBIMFG010001283.1:0-2024 GCA_966243125.1 uncultured Niastella sp. | reverse complement strand
TGATGATGGAGCCTACCAGTTTTTGCGTATTATCGTTTTGGGAAATTACTGAAACGGTGCACAGGTCGCCAGGCATACTGAGTGATCTGATGTTCATGTTAACAACACCAGCAGCAGACTGTACTTTTTCAACCAGCTCGCCTGAAAATTCATAATCACCAAGCGCCAGGTTTATTTTGTCGGAAATACGACGGGCAGAAAGACCTTTAATAACTGAAGCGTTGCAAGCCAGTTTGGGAGGAAGCTGGCTCAAATTTGTTGCCTTGCTTAATACGGGCAACTGATTGCGGGTAATGGGTTGTTGCTGGGCGGATATTGATTGGAATGCGAAAATGCATGCCACTAAGAGCCCTACAGCATTCTGGTTTTTCATTTGTACGGGTTTTAGTGTTCGGATCTGGATTACGTTGGTATGGGTCTTAGGGTATACTAAATCTACGATTCCTTGATTCAATACAAAGGTAAAACGCAAATGCTATGCGGTTATTTTACAATGGGGATATAATCAAATGATCTGAGTGTAAAATATGGGTTGTACTAAGTGTTATTACTATGCGTATTTAGTACTGACCCGTGCTGAGCAGCACTAATGTGCAGGCCTCCATGGGTTGTATGCCATTGGTTTTTGCCAGGTCGTATAACTCGGGGTTTTCAGTGCCCGGGTTGAATATAATACGTTTGGGATGCAGGCTTAGTATATAATCGTAGTATTCTTTCTGATTGGCGGGGTTCAGGTATAACGTAACAGTATCAACTGTTTCCTGTGGCTTTTTCTCGGTAGAAATTTCTACGTCGAGCACCTGGCCGGGTTTGCGACCGATAGCCACCACGGGGTGCTGATGCTTGCGTAAACTGTTTATTGCCAGAAAACTATACCTGGCCGGATTAGCGGATGCGCCCAGGATCACCGTTTTTTTACTACCTGTTTCCATACCCATTACAACAACCTTTTTACGTAGTTGGTTGCATTTCAAAACTATAATATTTTTCGGGTAAACAAAATAGCGGGACAGGTGTTTTGTGCGCAAAGTGCCTGTTAGAATAAATGGTATTTCTTGCGGGGCGTATGGCGAACTATATCAGTTAACGCATGTTCCAATGCGTTATACTTGAAGGAAAATCCTGATTGTAATAACCGGCTGGGGTACACCCACCTGCTTTTCAGGATCAGCTCGGTTTCTGTGCCTATGAGGGCTGAACCAGCTTCCAACATCCACGCAAAAGCTGGTAGTCCAAACTTATGACCAGTAATGCGGCGAAGGGTTTGCATAAAATTGGTATTGGTAACAGCATTAGGTGAACTGCAATTAAAAACACCTTCTTGTTCTTTATTTTCATAACACCATTCTACAATACGGCACAGGTCTTCAACATGGATCCAGCTATACATTTGATTGCCATTTCCCTGGTAACCGCCTAACCCGACCTTTAACAGGTTGTAATAAGGATTCATTACACCGCCCTGGCCAAGTGTAACGGCAGCCCGCAGGGCCACTTTGCGGGTGAAAGGTGTGCGTTGATCAAAGAATGCGTTTTCCCAGCTTTTGCATACATGAACAGAAAAGTCCTTATCCAGTACTGCTGGTTGATTACTCATCCATTTTTTGCAGACAAAACGTATGCGGTCAAAAAACGAATAAGGCATATTATCATTTTTGGCATCACTGATAACGCCGGTAAATTCATCATTGGGTTTATCAGTGGTATGCCGGTATATAGTAGCTGATGAAGCGTTGATCCATAATTTGGGTGGAACTACGGTTTGCCTGATGGCATCGCCTATGGCTTTGGTTGATTGGGTACGGCTGTTGATGATCTGTTGTTTGTTGTTTTCTGTATACCGGCAGTTCACCGATTTACCGGCCAGGTTTATCACAATATCAGCGCCATCAACATCCTGCAGCCAGTGTTTTTCTACATGTATGCCATCCCAGCGCCAATAGGTAATGTTATAGCCATCTACCGATTTAATCAATTTGTTATCATGGTTATTGTGCTGTGCGTTTGCCGAATGACGGCTTAAC
>CBIMFG010001282.1:0-2034 GCA_966243125.1 uncultured Niastella sp. | reverse complement strand
AGGGGAAAGTATGCATCGAAACTTATTGGCCAACTATCCACCGATTCTAAAGTGCAAAAACCCGGGTTACCAACATATTTTAATGGTTATTCAGTTTTGATGTTAGGATTGTTTTCACGACACTGTTCCACAACCTTCGCATATATTATAAAATTCGGCGTTATTCACAGCCCTGTGGACGGGTGAAACCTTTATTTGATGCTGGTTTTGAACGGTTTTCCACAGTTTGTTCATAAACATTTTTCACCTATTTTTGCCATCCTTATTAAAAGAGGTATACACTTATTTTATGTCAGTTATTCAAACCATCCGCGACAAAGCAGCGTGGATTATCATTGGTGCGATTGCATTAGCCCTTATCGCCTTTATTGTACAGGACGCCCTGCAAGGTGGCGGCCGGGGCATGTTCAGCGGTAGTTCATCTACCCTGGGTAAAGTTAATGGTACCAGTATTGATGTCCGCGACTTCGAGGCACGTTACAAAATGGCCGAAGACAATTACCGTGCTCAGAATTACCCTATCAACGACCAAATGCGCAGCCAGATCCGTGAAAGCCTGTGGAACGAGTTCGTTGAGGACGCGTTAATGACAGACGAATATGCCAAACTCGGCATCACTATATCTGACAAAGAAGTGGGTGATATATTATATGGTGCTAACCCACCCCAAATGTTGAAACAACAGTTTACCGATTCAACCGGTCAATTTAATGCACAAGCTGCTTACCAGGCAATTCGTTCACTGAAAAAAGGTACTCCTCAGTACAACAGTTTCTGGGGCGAGTTTGTACCTGCCCTGGAAAAAAGCCGTCAACGTGAGAAATTCACTTCACTGGTTGGAAAAAGCATGTATGTTCCAAAATGGTTGTTGGAAAAAGCCAATGCCGAAAACAGTCAACGTGCTGCTATTTCTTATGTAAATGTTCCTTACTCTTCTATTCCTGATTCTACCATCAAAATATCTGATGGTGATGTGCAGGATTATGTTAATAAACATAAAGACATTTACAAACAGGAAAATGAGCGCGGTCTTATATATGTAACTTTCAATGCTGCTCCCAGCAGCGCTGATAGTGCCGCAACTGAAAAATCTGTAGCCGATCAAAAAGATGCATTGGCCAACGCCAATACTACTGCAGAAATTCAAACTGTAATAGCTAACAGTGGCAGCGAAACGCCTTACTTTGATGGCTATGTATTGAGCACCCGTATGCAAATGGGGAATGCTGATACATTACGCAAACTGGCCGATGGCCAAATCATCGGGCCTTACCTGGATGGTCCAAATTACACCATGGCTAAAATGATAGGCCGTCGCCAAATGCCGGATACCGTAAAAGTTCGTCACATATTAATTAAAATAGGTGATCAGCAAGGTCAGGCCAGAACTGACAGCGCTGCAAAAAAATTAATCGATAGCATACAATCTGCTATTGCTGGTGGCGCCAACTTCGACAGCATGGTAGTTAAATTTACCGACGATGCCGGCAGCAAAGAAAAACGTGGTGACCTGGAACCCGGTGAGTACGAATTTGCTTCTTTGCAGTTTTCGAACCTGAGCAAAGAATTTGCTGAAGTAGCTTTCTATGGCGCTCCCGGCGAAAAGAAAGTGGTGAAAGTTGATAACCAGTCATACAGCGGTTACCATTATATAGAAGTACTGAGTCAGAAGAAAGTTGAAACAGCTTTCAAAATAGCTTATATCTCACACGCCATCAATCCAAGTGATGAGACAGTTAATACCGCCAGCGGTAAAGCTTCTCAGTTCGCTGCTGCCAGCCGTGATCTGAAACAATTTGATGAAAATGCGCAAAAAGAAAAGCTGAATAAATTACAGGCCGATGTGAAAGAATCTGATTTCATGATCATGGGTTTGGGCGAATCACGTGAAATTATTCGCTGGGCTTTCAACGATGCTAAAAGAGGCAGCGTAGCTGAACACCCTTATCAGGTAGGCGATAAATTTGTTGTACCTGCAGTAGTAAGCGCTTCTGAAAAAGGAACCATGTCTGTTGAAAAAGCACGTCCATTGGT
>CBIMFG010001281.1:0-2037 GCA_966243125.1 uncultured Niastella sp. | reverse complement strand
ATAACGATAGCTGCGTGGAGTTTTTTATTGGGTTTAATAACGAACCCGCCTATTACAATTTTGAGTTCAATTGCATTGGTACGCATTTGCTGGGTTATGGTGAGCATCAAACAAACCGGCAACTGTTACCAGCCGGTATAAGCCAGCAAATAAAATACAAGACGATACTTACTAATGATCACAATCAGTCGGCCATAGGGTGGGAGCTTACCTTATTGATTCCTGTAACCGCGTTTTATTATCATCAAGTACAATCATTAAGCGGGCAGCATTGCGTAGCTAATTTTTATAAATGTGGCAATGAGTTGCCTCAACCGCATTTTGTAACCTGGAATAACATCCTATGGCCGCAACCTAATTTTCATTTACGCCAGTTTTTTGGTTCACTTGAGTTTGAGTGAATTTGGCTTAAAACTTGCTTACCAACCCCCGGTTTAAATTTCCCGTATCTACCCATTAGCTTAAAAATTCAGCTGGAATCCGTTATCCCCTGAGAACTGCTCTGAAATATTCATTAAAAAAAATTCCATGCGAAAACTTTTGCTACTAAGCATGTTTTGCCCTGTAATTGCATTATCTCAACAACGGTTTCACGTAACCTTATTTGGCGGTTTGTCAAATTATGCGGGCGATCTGCAGGATCGTAGATTTACCTTACAACAATCAGATTTTGCATTCGGCGCCGGTATTAAGTACGACATAACACCAAATCTTGCCGTACGGCTGGCGTATAACCACGCTACCATTGAAGGCGACGATAAAAAAAGTAGAGATCCCTTGTTACAGGCCCGTAACCTGAGTTTTATCTCAAAGATCAATGAAGGCAGTTTCCTGGTAGAGTATACGCCACTGAATATGGAAGATTACAAGATCTCTCCTTTTATTTACAGTGGTGTGGCGGTTTTTCATTTCAACCCTTATGCATATGACTCTGTTGGTAATAAAGTTTACCTGAAACCGCTGAGTACCGAAGGGCAGGGACTTTCGCCTGACCGCAAACCATATAACTTAACCCAGTTTGCCATTCCTGTGGGTATTGGGGTAAAATTCAGGATCAATGAAAATACCATTCTGGCCTACGAATTAAGCGCCCGTAAAACATTTACTGATTACCTCGATGATTTGAGCACAACCTACTTCGATCAGACTGCACTGGCCCAGGCACGCGGACCAAAAGCCGTGGAAATGGCCTACCGGGGCGGTGAATTGAAAAATGGTAACGCAACCTATCCCGCAGAGGGCGGTGTACGTGGCGGTGCAAAATATAAAGACTGGTATTATTTTACCGGTTTTACCCTGTACATTGGTATTGGTGGCGGCAATGGAAACGGTGGGCCGTTTAACCGAGGGGCTCATGGGGGAAGGAATCAGTTGGGGTGTCCGAGAGTACTGTAGTTGACCTGTTGATGAGTTAACCAGGAAAAACTGAAAGGTTGACAGCGTTAATATAGTTGATAGCGTTGATATAGGCTCAAAAAAACAGGCCGTTTGCCAATTGGCGAACGGCCTGTTTTTTTATTTACTGGTCAACTGGTTAACCGATCAACTGATCAACGTGTTAACTTGTCAACATTTCAACTCTATCAACTAACTTTGCCCCCATGTCATATCGTAATCAGCAACATTTTATCGATACATTGGAGCAGGCAGGTGAACTGGTACGTATCAAAGCCTATGTAGACCCAAAATTAGAAATAGCAGAAATAACAGATAGGATTAGTAAAACTACGGGTGGCGGAAAGGCCCTGTTGTTTGAAAATACCGGCTACGATTTTCCGGTGCTCATGAATGCTTACGGCAGCGAAAAACGGATGTGTTTGGCCCTGGGCGTAGATCACCTCGATGATGTGGCCCGGGATATTGAAAGTTTATTTCAGTTGCTGGCTTCGCCAAAAGAAAGCATTATTGATAAACTGAAAGTATTACCCAAATTATCGCAGTTTGCTTCCTGGATGCCTAAGGTAAAAAGCGGCCGCGGCGCCTGTCAGGAAGTGGTGATGGATACACCCGATATTTCCAAATTACCGGTAATCACCT
>CBIMFG010001280.1:0-2038 GCA_966243125.1 uncultured Niastella sp. | reverse complement strand
GCCAGGTCTTTCCATCTTTATCCATTGTAAGCATGTGTCTAAAAAACGGTAAAAGTACCAATGCAGAATCAAGCACGGGCGATTCAACGGAATAGTGAGTTACTTTACCATCATCCGAAATCTTATAATTGAAAGAATAGGCTTTGTTTGCCATCCTTAATATGTCCTGCAGGTATTTTGTTGAATCAACAGGTGGGCCGGATAGTAATGTAAACTTATAATCTGTTGTCTGATTGTTTGTCTTCGCCGTTACCTGGTACACGATATTGAAGTTATCCTTGATTAACTCCAGTATACTTTTATTGGCAAATGCGGTATCATATCCACCATTGGGGTATTTAGATTCTGTTTTCACTACAAAGCCACCGCTGTCTAATTTTCCCACAGAAAAGCTGGCGTTAAAACGCTTTTCAGCTATCTGTGCAATTCTTTTATACACACGGAAGGAATCGGCCATGTCATTACTATGAACCGCTACCCTATTATAGTCGTTTATTAAAGAATCAATTTTTTCCTGCAGCGCTTCTTTTTCAGCAAAGTACCTATTCAGTAATTTTATCAGATCATCTGTTCCATATCGTTTGCCATTAATGATCAAGGCGCAATCATCCACGTATTTGGAAATGGTATCGGCATATTGTTGAGAAGCAGCCTGCATAGCTGAATCGGAATCCTGCCCCTCTTTAAGCAGTTTATCCCTTTGGGATACCTGACTCTTCAATTCTCTATTATAATAAAATAAATATATAACTCCTGCCCATCCCAACAGTAACAACATGATAAGCAACGCCCGGGTTGATGACTTTTTATTTTCCATGTTGCTGCTGCTGTTGTAATTGTTTAACAAGTTGGTTCAGGTTTTCCAGGTCAGACGCCGTTTTATCCCTTTTGGCATCACTAATGGAAATTTCCAGGTTATGTACCCGGGAATTACATTCCTGGTCCATCCGCATTTTTTCCAGTTCGGCCTGAGTCCCCCGGTAGTACACACCAGCGCTGAATCCAAAACCAATAATACCTACCCCATACATGAGTAGTTTATGAATTGGATCAATTCTTTTTACTAATACTTCGGCAGATGAAGGTGCTTCTTCGGTAGAAGGTTTCTTACGTTGAGCGGGCATAGCGATCGATCGGTTTACAACAAAAGTAATATTAGTTTGAATGACATACTAGCGTCAGCAACATAGATTATCGTATACTGTTGTTATTTCGGTCATCAGCACAGCTTTACGTAATCATGACGCATTAAAGCCTTAGTCTTACAAGTTAGGGCCGCTTACCTGATATTTTGTCCCGTGAATTATTAAGTGTTAGCAGCTTAAGTTGAACCAGGTTATTGTTGCCAAACTAAAATCTTTGTTATATTTAGTAGATGAAAGCGATACTACTAACGATTGCAGTTATGGCCTCATCTGCGCTATTTGCACAAACGCCCACAGAGAATTATGCTGTTGATTCGGCCAGTGTGGTACAACCGGGTGTCCCAAAAGGAGAAGTACTGAAATTTACCTTTGATCATTCTACCATCTTTCCCGGCACCTGGCGTGAATACTGGATATACATACCTGCCCAGTACCGGCCCGATAAACCGGCCTGTGTTTACGTGAACCAGGATGGCATACAATGGAATGCACCTACGGTATTCGATAATCTTATTTACAAAAAAGAAATGCCGGTTACCATTGGGGTTTTCGTTACACCGGGGAGAGTAATGCCCGACAGCGGGGCAACAGCGCTCGCGCGCTTCAACCGTAGTTTTGAATACGATGGGTTAGGCGGTGCTTATGCACAGTTTATTTTGAACGAGATATTGCCCGAAGTTGAAAAACAAAAAACAAGCGACGGTCGTGCAATACGTTTGTCAAAAAGCGGTAACGACCGTGCTATCGGAGGTTCCAGCAGCGGTGCTATTTGTGCCTTCACGGCTGCGTGGGAATATCCCAATGAATTTTCGCGCGTGTTCAGCGCCATTGGTACATATGTTGGTCTGAGAGGCGGCGACCGCTATCCGGTGCTTATCCGCAAATACGAGCCA
>CBIMFG010001279.1:0-2040 GCA_966243125.1 uncultured Niastella sp. | reverse complement strand
TAGGAGCAATGGCAACGTAAATTCTTTTATCCACAGCGCCGGGTAACACAAATCCTTCATTATAATCGGTGTGTTCACCAATGAGATTTACCCTGCCCGGGGCGCCAATGATCAATGGTTCTTTATTAAAACGTTCGCGAAAAGCCTGTTGTATTTTTTGAATCATGCTACTATATCGTTAGATGAATTAATTTTAAAAAATTTTTCCGTAGTACCTAAATTGATTCCTATGAGTTTTAGCGTATCCCGCTTTTCTGAAAACGGGTTATCATTGGTTAAGCTGCAAGATAAGGCAACAAATACAATCATTACCATTCTACCCGAATATGGGGCGTTATTGCACAGCTTTCAAATTCCCCTAAACGGCCAACACCTGAATATCATCGATAATTACGCCAGCCGCGAACAGGTGCAGCAGGAACTAGGCGCATCTTTTAAAAGCAGCAAGTTATCGCCTTTTGTTTGCCGGGTGCGCGATGGAAAATACACGCTTGAAGAAGAAGACTTTGAGTTTGCCAATAAATACAAGGATGGCAATGCCATTCATGGCCTGCTGTACAACAAACCATTCAACGTAATAAATGAATTTGCCGACGATAACCAGGCAAGTGTAACGCTCCGGTATCAATTTAAACGCGAAGACCCCGGTTACCCCTACGAATACAATTGTGAAGTAAGGTACACCCTGTTCCCGCGTGGCATTTTGCAGGTAGAAACCATTGTGCTAAACCTCGATAGCCTGTCTATTCCCCTGGCAGATGGCTGGCATCCTTATTTTTCACTGGGCGACAAAATCGACAATTACGAACTGCAGGTAAGCACCGAAACCATGGTGGAATTTGATAAGCATTTAATTCCTACCGGCACGATCGTTCCAGAGAAAACTTTGAAAGAAGGTATTCTTATCGGCGACCGCCAGTTTGATAATTGTTTTGTTGTGCAACCGGTTGCCCAACGACCCGCTGCCGTGCTATACAATCCTGCTAATGCGGTGTTTGTTTCCATTTTCACCAATGAACGGTATCCATACATCCTGGTTTATACGCCACCACACCGCAAAAGCATCGCCATTGAAAACCTTAGTGCAGCGCCCGATTGCTTTAATAATGGCATGGGCCTGCAATTATTAACCCCCAGCCGTTCACAAACATTTACAGTTTGGTACCAGGCGGGAGTGGCTGAAAACGATTAACTTGCCCATAAATAACCTGTAAATGAAGAAAAAGTTTTTCAAATATGTCCTTACCGTAGCCATCTGTGTGTTTTTTGTTAGTTGCTATGAAGTGAATGAAGAGATCGAGATCAAAGCCGATGGCACTGGCACTTATGTTCAAAAAATGGATATGGGTCAACTCATAGACATGATGCAAACGTTTGCCGGTGAGGAAGAATTAAAAAAAGAAGGGTTAGACAGAGTGGTTGACACTACCATCTACTGGAAAAGCATGGTTGATACAGCCAAAGAAATATCTGCCGAGCAAAAAGAATTGTTGAAAGATGGGAAAATGAAACTCCAGATGAATATTAAGGAAAAGGTATTCAAGATGGATATGGATTTTCCTTACAAAAACCTGAATGGCCTGCAACAATTAATGAGCGGAAAAGCAATGAGTGGCCAGGGTTTATCCAATGCTTTCAAAAGTATGTTTGGCAAAAAAGAAGGTGATGATCAAATGCAAACTCCCAACAGTCCCGATATGGGCGACTTTGCCGCCATTTACGATGTTACCGTTAAAAACGGTTCTATTGAAAGAAAGGTAAACCCCGAAAAATACAAAGCACTTACCGAGCGGCCCGAAATGGCGCAATTGAAACAATTAACCAGCTCAGGTATGGAGATCCTGTATACCACTACCATTAAATTGCCCCGCCCCGCAAAGCTCACCAGCAACGAGCTTATTAAATTATCTGACGACAAAAAAACAGTAACCATGAAATACAATTTATTGGAGTTACTGGAAAACCCAACAAAGTTTGCTTATCTCATCACCTATTAAGCCAGGAGCTTAACATTGGATTAATAAGCATTTTTAACTAGGT
>CBIMFG010001278.1:0-2040 GCA_966243125.1 uncultured Niastella sp. | reverse complement strand
TACTCCTCAGTTTGCTGGCGTTTGCGTTCGTTCTGCCTGTAATAAGTCAGCCCTTAAAAGTCGGCATTGCCGGCCTTAGCCACGACCATGCGCTGGGACTTATGCGCCAGTACAAAGATGGCAAGGTGATCTTACTGGGCATTGCTGAGGCCGATACCGCCCTGTGCGGCCGCTATAAAAGAAGGTTTCAACTCCCCGACTCCATCTTCTACCCTTCCCTTACGGTGATGCTGCAAAAAATTAAACCTGAGGCAGTGCTGGCTTACAACCCCGTTTATCAGCATATTGATGTGGTGGAGATCTGTGCGCCCAAAGGCATTTCTGTAATGGTGGAAAAACCGCTGGCCACTACGGTAGCACGGGCCACCCGTATGGCTGAGCTGGCCCGTAAATACCACATTCAACTCCTCACCAATTATGAAACCACCTGGTATGCGAGCAACCAGCAATTGTACAGCATGGTACAATCGCAAAACATTGGCGAGGTAAGAAAAATGATAGTACACGACGGGCACGAAGGCCCCAAAGAAATTGGTTGCAGCAACGACTTTTTGCAGTGGTTAACCGACCCGGTGAAAAATGGTGGCGGCGCTATTATTGATTTTGGCTGTTATGGCGCCAACTTAATGACCTGGTTAATGAACGGCAAAGCGCCTGTAGCAGTAACCGCCGTTACGCACCAGATAAAACCCAACATCTATCCAAAAGTTGATGACGATGCCACCATTGTACTGGATTATACCAACGCCACGGGTATTATTGAAGCCTCGTGGAACTGGCCTTTTAGTATTAAGGACTGGGAAGTGTTTGGTAAAACCGGTTATCTGCATGCATTAAATCCCAATACGCTGCAACAAAGATTGAAGAACAGTTATGATCCTGTTACGCTGCAACAACCCACGTATTCCGATAATCTGCAATACCTGGCAGATGTGCTGCACGGCAAAGCGCAGCCTGCCAATGATCTTTCTTCATTGGAGAACAATCTTATTGTAGTACAAATACTGGAAGCCGCTAAAAGATCAGCAAAGGAAGGAAAGCGCATCCCGCTTTAATGTGAATAAAAAAGTTGATTAAGTCTTCAATATAACGCTCACGTTAACGTGCAGCTTATACAATAATTCCTATCTTGCAACTCCTATCCCTCCCCACTAACCGAAGGAGTGTTTTTATTTGCCCCACCAAAACGGCTGTTCCCCTTACTATTTCACCCCAAACTATTTGTGGTTAATTTATATTAACCGCACCGGTAACTATTGTCAGCCAGTCAGGATCCCATTTTTATATTTACTAATTTCAAAATCCGGTTACTAGTATGAAGAAGACCATGTCCTATTTATTTTCCACAGCCATTTTGTTGAATGCCTGTGCGAAAAAGAATGTTGATCAAACTGATCCCACACAAGGAAATGAAACAGCAGTTACAGAACAGGTATCGCCCCCCGGCGATGTAGTAGGCAAAGTAACCGTAGGTTACCAGGGCTGGTTTACTGCCAGAGGCGACGGTTCACCAGGGAACGGCTGGGGCCACCAGAACATTGAAAGCTGGCCCGATGTAAGCGAGTACACTACTACGTATCAAACAACCCTGCCCAACCTCAACAACGGTCAGCCGGCACGGATGTTCTCCTCCTGGGACCAGAGTACCGTTAACAAGCACTTTGAGTGGATGCAGCAATACGACATTGACTGTGCGGCCTTACAGCGCTTCTGCAACGAGATCACACCCGGCAGCCTCATCAAACAATTCCGTGATGGTATGGCGCAACGCGTAAGAAATGCAGCGCAAACCTATAGCCGCAAATTCTATATTATGTATGATGCCAGCGGCTGGGGCAACCTGCAGGCCATTAAAGACGACTGGACCAATACCATTACCGGTTCGCTTAACCTGCTGAGCTCACCTGCTTATGCCATTCAGAATGGCAAACCGGTAGTGAGCATTTACGGACTGGGTTATGCCGGCCATCCATCCAACGTTACCCAGGCGCTTGATCTCATCAACTGGTTCAAGGCGCAGGGTTGTTATGTGATAGGTTC
>CBIMFG010001277.1:0-2041 GCA_966243125.1 uncultured Niastella sp. | reverse complement strand
TAAAGAAGTGATCTTATTATAATCGAAGTTTTCCGGGATCAGCAGATCTTCGAGTTGATTCATTCTTTTTACGAGCTCTTTTTCTTTTTCGATGTACACATTGTATTTGATCTGAATGTCGGCCTGCTCAATTATTTCAGAGGTGAAACCAGAAAGTGCTTGTTGAATTTTTGGTAAGTTGGCGATCATTCCTTCCAATGAAATATTAGGACGCAACAACACCTGAATGGCTTTTTGTTTTTGCGGCATTGGAGCAGAATTATTTTCTGCCAGGAATGCATCGGCCTCAGCTGGTTCCAATGAGATTTCTTTCAGAATGTCTTTTATTTTTTCAACGCCTTCTCTTTTGCTGATCACTTTATCCATTCTATCCTGAGAGGCAAGACCCAATTTATAACTCAATTCAGTTAACCGAAGATCAGCATTATCCTGACGAAGAATGGTTCTGAACTCAGCCCGGCTGGTGAACATGCGATAAGGCTCTTCAGTTCCTTTGCTAATTAAATCATCGATCAACACGCCGATATATGCATCACTTCTTTTTAAAATAACGGGTTCTAATTCTTTTGCTTTTTGGTGAGCATTAATGCCGGCCATCAATCCCTGACAGGCCGCTTCTTCATAACCGGTGGTTCCGTTTATTTGTCCGGCGAAAAATAGATTACTGATCAGTTTTGTTTCCAGTGAATGATTCAACTGAGTTGGTGGAAAGTAATCGTATTCGATGGCATAACCAGGACGGAAGATGCGAACATTTTCAAAACCTGGAACCTGGCGCAAAGCTGCATACTGCACTTCCTCAGGAAGAGAAGTAGAGAAACCATTTACATAGATCTCAACGGTGTTCCATCCTTCAGGTTCTACAAAAAGCTGGTGTCTTTCCCTTTCGGCAAAGCGATTTATTTTGTCTTCGATGCTTGGGCAATATCTTGGGCCAACACCTTCAATACGTCCGGCGTACATAGGACTCCTGTCAAAACCGGTTTTTAAAATATCGTGCACTTTCTGACTGGTATAGGTGATCCAGCAGCTTCTTTGTTCAGTTGGTTTTTTAGTATCGGTGTAAGAAAAGCCGACTATTTCTTCGTCGCCTTTTTGTTCTTCCATTTTGCTATAGTCAAGGCTGCGGCCATCAATACGTGGTGGTGTACCGGTTTTTAGCCGGTCACTTTCAAAGCCAAATTCAACTAATTGCTCAGTGATACCAGTAGCAGCTTTTTCCGCTACGCGACCACCGCCGAATTGTTTTTCACCAATATGAATGATCCCATTCAAAAATGTACCGCTGGTAATTACTACAGACTTCGATGGAATTTCATGACCAAGTCCGGTTACTACACCGCAAGCCCGGCCATCTTTTATGATGAGCGAGCGAACCATATCCTGGTAAAAATCTACGTTGGGAGTTTTCTCCAACATTTCGCGCCAGGTTGCGGCAAATAACATGCGGTCATTTTGAGCGCGGGGGCTCCACATGGCCGGGCCTTTTGAAAGGTTGAGCATGCGAAACTGGATCATGCTGAGGTCGGTGACTATACCGGAGTATCCACCCATAGCATCTATTTCGCGAACAATTTGACCTTTGGCAATACCACCCATAGCTGGGTTACAACTCATTTGGGCAATGGTTTGCATGTTCATGGTTACTAAAAGAACCTTTGAACTAAGGTTAGCGGCGGCAGCGGCTGCTTCACAACCGGCATGACCAGCGCCTACTACTATTACGTCGTATTCTGGAAACATGGTGCAAAATTACGTTACGGGAGTGGGATTGTTTGTTTAGAAAAGTAGGAGTAGTTGAAAATGCTTATTCTTTAACAGGCTATATAGGTTAGGTTGTTGACGGAATGCATAGGATTGGTGGGTTATTTTTTTGCAAGGCCTTTTAAGTTGATGACTTAGTCATGGGGAACGTTTTGTATTTACCTGAGGATATCAGTGACTGAAATAGTGAGATTACTTGAAGGAACCTTTTTTCGTATGGAAGAAAGTCTAATCAATATACCCTGCCTTCTTTTATACAAATGATACCTTCAACCTT
>CBIMFG010001276.1:0-2048 GCA_966243125.1 uncultured Niastella sp. | reverse complement strand
TGCAACAGTTTTATCAGGCTGTTTTTTGTTACATTTTTATGGCCTGTTACATAATACTATATTATTGTAATACGATCAGGAGTTTTACGTTTCAATGAACAATTCTTAATTATTCAACCAATGGATAAAGCCGCCTTAGAGGAGCAATTACAGGAAATTTCAAACGCCCGGGATGATGGCAGGTTGCATGAGCTGGTACAAAGTCTTTCTGCAGCCGACCGGCAGCGCTATAAAAAAGAACTGGCTGATGCCTACCTGGATATTTACGCTGTATGGCATTATGACCTTATGTGTGATAAAGTGGTGCTGAATGAAAGCCTGGACTCTTTTTTCGGCTATCTGTTGGGGCTGCTGGCAGAAGCGGATAAACTTGACCCTTCCAACTTAAACCACCAGCAACGGGCCGATTGTTACGAATCGTGGGCCGATCTGTTAGATCCCCGGGAAGAAAAATTGGTGTATCTACAAAAGGCGGAGCAGGAGTTACAGGAAGCATTAAAAACACGCCCCGGTTCTATTTGGGTGAACAATCAACTGGTTGGCATTTTACTGAAAAAAATAAAGACCGGTAACCAATACCACGATGAAGACTTTACGGTGGCGCTGAATTACTTTGAACGCGCCTTGTCAAACTACAAAAGTTCGAACCAAATGATTCTCATTTATAATTGCCTGGAGATTCTGGAGATGAACTTTCCCCGTAACCAGTATTGGTATGGCGTTTATTTAGATAAACTAACTACCATCTTACATCTAAGAGCAGCAAACGATCCGCTTATTTACCTGGATTGGGTGAGTGAGCTGAAAAGAATTATTGAAAACTTTGGCCCTGCTTCACCGGAGCAGGATATAATCAATCAATCGGTAGACCTATTAACCCGGTTAACGAATTTTGAATCGGATAATCCCGAAAGACTGAACCAACTGGGCAGCGCCTTTGCAAAAACCGCCGCACAACTGGGTAAAACCGGCGTCATTACCCAAGCCCTGGAATTTTATGACATGGCAGTAAAATACTTCACCATGGCGCAGGCTATTAATCCCGCCGCGTGGACCTATCCTGTATACGCTACCAACGCATTGATGGCGATGGCCGCCATTTACAAAGCGCAAAAAAACATACCTACCGTTATTGCACTGTTTGAAAGAGGGCAACAGATCTTTGTAAACATCTATGAACCCGAAAAAGATTTTACTGCCAATATTTATTGGGGGGAGTTTCTGATTGACTATGCGCGGCAGGCTTATGATTTTGATGCACCGGACATTTTACAAGCAGCCGAAGAAAAACTATTAATAGCCCGGGAATTGGGCAATAAGGGTTACGACCACCCATACCTGGCACTGGCCAAAGTTGCGCTGAAATCAGGCGATAAAGAAAAATGTCTGGCAATACTCACAGAATGCAGAACCATATTCACGCATCCCTATGCCACCTACAGTTTATATAGGGCAATAGAAGATGAAGATTTTGCCAGCCTGAAAGAAGAAATAACAGCTATTCACAATTCTTAACCCGTAAGTTGAACGAATAAGTTTTACTCTGTTTTTGCAACGGCCGATTTAGGCGCTGTAACAACTTTTAGTTGTTTGGCATAATAATCGGCCAGTTCCTGCTGACCGCATTGTGACGCTGCCTGGGCTGCACTATTTAACCCATTGTATCGATTTGGATGTTTGTCCAGATTGGCCTGATAGGCCGCTAATGCTTTTTCGGGCTGTTTTAATTCAAGGTACAGATCGCCCAGCAGTTCACGGGCGGGTAATACTTCACCGGGTGTTACAGGATGTTTTTCGGTTTTATCTTCCATGTCTGCCGCCAGGCTCATTCTTTCCAGCGCCAGGGTAGGGTTGCCCGCTTTCAAGGCTATCCAGCCTTCCGATGCTTTTATTTGAATAGCTACCTGGTTGGCTTTATAAGATTCTTTTTTAGCCACCAGCTCATTGTGCAGCTGGTTTAGGATGGCCAGTTCGTTTTTGGCGCTGTCCGGTTGGTTACAATGTACAAAACCCAACAGCCGCGCAAAATGAATAATACCTAATTGCCA
>CBIMFG010001275.1:0-2050 GCA_966243125.1 uncultured Niastella sp. | reverse complement strand
AGCAGCTAATGCATTTCTTATTAGAAAAATTTTATCCTCTCTGTTAAGTTCATAATCATCTTCCTTGTTTTGGGTTTGTTTAAAGCTAATTTCGTTGTCTTCCTTTACTAAATGGTAAAACGCTGTCACGATGGTAGTCTTATCTCTTTTCGACACAATCGGCTCATAAAAATCAGGGTCTGACAAATGCAAAAGAATATTATGCATAGCAATAGATTTTTCTTTTGTCAGTTTTACATAATCTGTATGTGCATATGTCTCTGTATATAAGAGCGTGTTACAAAGATCTATGATGAACTTTTTTATGTCTTGTGCATTATTTAGTTCCCTGTTTATGAGCTTTCTTTTTATATCAATGCAAAGAATGATGAGGAAATTGATTTCATAAGGCTTATTTGTTTTGTGATATAAGCCCGCATCCCCAATCCCTTCATTGGGAAAATAGTCCTTTGTTAATTTGTCTTTATATGGCTTACTATCCTCATCTATATTTAAAATTCTTTTGGGAGATTCTTTTTTTGTATTTTCTGTAATGTCATTGGCTGCTAACGACCAAAGCCAGTCAAAATGAGCAAAGCAGAGTTTAGTTTCGGGAGAAGTATTTTTTAATTGTACTTCTATTTTCTGCCAGAACCTGCTGCCATTGCCTTCTATTCCGCCATCGATAAATTTTCTTTTTACTTCTTCCAGGTTCAAAAGGGTGCAAATGTTTGTGTCCTGGGTTAAGATTGAATTATCCTGCAATAAACATTCATTGATAAACCGGTCGAAAAGGGTGTATACCGCAGAAGCGTTTTGAACTTTCATTTTAAGTTAGGGGTAGCTGGTTTCGAAATAGTGCTTAAATGCGTTGATAACGAATATGTCATTGTTTGTATTGCCTTTGGCCTGAAACAAGTAAACTTACAAACCTAAAATTCTTTCTCATGTTGACCTCCTATAAAGTTGGCAGTCGTTATTACTGCCCATGGCAATTAACCTGTTTTTTATCTCCGGTGTTTACAGCTTTGGCGTAACCGGTTTGTGCGGGTTTTCAAATGTATTGCTGCCACGCACTTTGAGTTTGCGGCGATAGACCTTGTCGCCACAGGTAACATAAATGGTATTAAAATCGACGCCGCCAAAACAGCAATTGGAAGGCATGCCCGAGGGCACTTGTATGATCGCATTTACACGGCCTATCTGGTCAAGTACCTGTATGCCCAACCGTGTTGTCGTGTATACTCTTCCTGCCGTATCACATTTAAGACCATCCGGCCAGGCGTTTTCATCTGAATCGGGTACATGCAGCCAGCCATAGCGTTGTTTATAGGCAAGTTTCCCATCTGGCAGAATTTTGTATAACCATATCCAGTGAGATGCCGATTCTGCGACATATAACTGTGTTTGGTCGGGCGATAACGTAATGCCGTTTGGGAATTTTAAGCCCTCATCCACAACCAGTTTTTCTCCATTGGGCCTAATAAGATAGATCTTACCCGGTTTGGCGGCGCCATCGGGTACTGTAACGTAGATATTTCCATTGCGGGCTACAACAAGATCGTTGCCGGGAAAGCTATCGACTACAATTGTCGCCTTTTCATTTTTACCATAGCTTATGATTTGTTTGGTTGCGCCGGCCACTTCATACCTTTTGCCATCGGCGCCAAAGCTGGTGCCGCTTGCTCTTTTGGAATCAGGGTTTATCGTAACCAATTTCCCGTCCAGTGTAACCTTATATGTTTTTGCATTTGGAATATCCTGGAAGAAAACTTCACCTGCCGCATTAGCTGCCGTACCTTCTGTAAACTGGTATCCTTGTGCTACCAACTGCCAGTCCTCACCGGGAACAAGTATATCGTTTAAAAACGGGTTCTTTGAATTTCCCTTCGCTACCGGCGTGGGCCAGTTCTTCCAAAGCCAGCGCATGGCATCGGGGAAAAGGGCCGTAGCCTGTTTGCCGTTGTGGCCGCCTTCACCCCAAACATGGTTTACTTCATAACCGGCAAAAGTTAATGAACGTTCCATCATTTCATTTGCCTTCCACCAGTCGCCGCCATAACTGTTGTTA
>CBIMFG010001274.1:0-2055 GCA_966243125.1 uncultured Niastella sp. | reverse complement strand
ATGCTTAAAACAAAGCAGGATACCGGCTGGAAAAGGATTGCCACCCTGCTGGAAGAGCCCAGGGCCCTGCAGGCTTCCCTAATGATCTCCAATACCCTGGTGAACATTGCCATTATCATACTCCTCAACTTTTTTATTGACCAGGTGCTGATCATAAAACCCGGCAATGTGTCAATATGGGTAGCATACGGTATAAAACTGGTCATTATTTCTTCCCTCATCATACTGTTTGGCGAAATATTGCCCAAGGTGCGGGCCTCACAAAATAACCTGCGCTCAGCCTACGAAGCCTCTTTTTTGGTAGAAGTGATCTTTTATATGTTCAAACGCATTTCTACCTGGCTGCTCAGAATTTCAGACGGCCTCGAATCGTTGTTAGGCGGTAAAGCCTCCCGGGCGTATACTCACCAGCAACTGGAACAGGCCATTAAAAGCACCATTCACGAAGAAGAAGAACAACGCATATTGGCTGGTATTTATAAATTCCCCAACATTACCGTAAAGCAGATCATGCGCACCCGGCTTGATGTGAATGGGATTGAGTACGAAGCCAGCTTTCTGGCGCTGAAAAGAAAAGTAGAAGAACTGCATTATAGCCGCCTGCCGGTTTTTCGTAAAAGCCTCGACGATATTGTTGGCATTGTTCATACCAAAGACCTGTTGCCACATCTAAACGAAGCCGATAATTTTGACTGGCATGTGGTTGTTCGGCCCCCATTTTTTGTACACGAACAAAAACACATCGAAGACCTGCTGAAGGAATTTCAAACCAGGCACGTGCACTTTGCCGTGGTGGTTGATGAATTTGGCGGTACCAGTGGTATTGTTACCCTGGAAGATATACTGGAAGAGATCATTGGCGACATCAGGGATGAATTTGATGAAGAAGAAACCGGCAGTAAGCAAATAGACGAACACACGTATATTTTCGAAGGCCGCACCATGATACACGATGCCTGCAAAGCGATGAACCTGGCAGAGGATACGTTTGACCAGGTAAAAGGCGACAGCGATAGCATGGCCGGCTTAATGCTGGAGCTGGTGGGTGAGATCCCCAAAATTAATGACACTGCCTCGGTGGGTGATTTTGATTTTGTGGCCCTTGAAGTTGAACGCAATCGCATTCGGAAAATAAAAGTAACCATCAACATTAAACAGGATAAACAAGTTAGCTAGTGCAATTGAAAACATCGTTGTTAAAGTACCTTCCCCTTATCGCCGTTTTACTGATTTCGGTAGTAGCCTGTAACAGTACGTACACCCCCAAACGGAAAGGATATTTCAAAATTGATTTTCCTAAACATGAATACAAAGTGTTTGAGCAGCCCGGCTACCCTTACACATTTGAATACCCGGTGTATGCCTCAGTTTTAAAAGACACTACCTTTTTTGAAGATAAGCCCGAGAACCCCTACTGGATCAATATCGACATTCCCCGGTTTCATAGTAAAATATACATCAGCTATAAAGAAATTGGTAATAGTGACCTGAACAAGCTGGTGAACGACGCCTACAATATGACCTATAAACACAGCACCCGGGCCACAGAGATTGTTGATTCTGCTATGCATACGCCCAATGGGGTAGGCGGGGTGTTTTTTTCAGTAGGGGGCAATGCTGCTACCGCCAAACAGTTCTTTGTAACCGACTCCACAAAGCATTTTTTACGCGGCGCCCTGTATTTTGATGCCAGTCCAAATGAAGATTCACTGGGTGTGGTAAACAACTTTTTACAGGACGATATCAAACACCTGATCAATACCTTCAGGTGGAAATAATGAGTTAATTTTACGTTTTAAAACCTTTTTAAGTGATAGTAGTAGATAAAGTGTTGATCAGTGATGAAATTGCCGAAGCGCAATTTGTGTGTGACCTTACCAAATGTAAGGGCGGCTGTTGTGAAGAAGGCGATGCCGGCGCCCCGCTTGAAGATGCCGAGCTCGACATCATGGTTGATGTATACGAAAAAATAAAGCCCTACCTCACCCCGGCCTCCATTGCCGAAGTAGAGCGTAAAGGCAAATATGTTTATCATAAAGAATTTGGCTGGGTTAC
>CBIMFG010001273.1:0-2055 GCA_966243125.1 uncultured Niastella sp. | reverse complement strand
GGCCTTTAGCGGCAGCATTTTCAAATCGTCCACCGCCTGCATGCTGGCTTCCGGAACCTGCACCTGCACATTATAACTGTTGCCTGTTTTTTCGTCTGTCCAAATATTGCGGTCGGTATAACGGGAAGATGAGGTGGAAGCAATGATGGAGCGTGAAATGTCGTTTACATCAACATTCAGCTGGGCTGCGCGCTGACGGTCAATCTCAATATTGATAGCGGGATATTTATTCGATTGTCCCAACTGAACATCGCGCAGGTAAGGGATTTCTTTCAATGCAGCCATTAACCTGGCGGCATACAGTTCGTTCATTTTTTTATTGCGGCCGGCAAAACGTACTTCAATGGGCGTGGGCGATCCCTGGCTTAAGATCTTATCGGTAAGCTCAATGGGTTCAAAAGATAATTTCTCGTCGGGGATCTGCCTGTTAACCTCGGCCCGTATTTTTTCTTTCAGCTCATCGAGGCTGGCATGATAGTTTTCCCTGAAGGCTACCTGCAACACGGCTTCATGCGGCCCTGCCATCCAAAGAAAAACCGGGTTCGTAGAAAACAAATTAGGATGGATACCCACATAGGCAGACGTGATGAGTACATTATCGGCGCCCACCAGATCTTTGATAATTTGCGTGGTTTGCAGCGTTTTCATTTCGGTACGTTCTATGCGCGTTCCTTCAGTAGCACGAATACGCACCTGAAACTGCCCGCCATTTACCTTGGGCAAAATATCTTTACCAACAACGTTTAACAATATGCCCGCTACAATGAGGGAAACCACTAAATAAAGCAGCACAACAGGCTTGCGTACGGGTAAAAGCCGGTCAATGAAACGAAGGAAACGCAAACGCATCTTATCAAAACGGCTCAGCTTTTTAACGGGTGAATGTACCAACGCGCCCAGCTTATGGCCTTTCATTATCCAGTTACCAATTACGGGTACAAAGGTTTGCGCCAGAAAGTAAGAGGTGATCATACTAAAGCCGATGGCCAGCGCCAATGGCAGAAACAAACCACCGGGTATGCCGCCCATAGTAAAGGCCGGCGCAAATACTGCCAAAATACAAAGCAGGATGAGCAGCTTGGGAAAAGCAATTTCCTTACATGCATCCCAAATGGCCAAACGCTTTGGCTTGCCCATGGCCAGGTGCTGGTGAATGTTTTCAATAGTTACCGTGCTTTCGTCCACTAAAATACCTATGGCCAGCGACAGGCCACTTAACGTCATGATGTTGATCGTTTGCCCGAAAAGACTTAAAAATAAGGTACCGGAAATAATAGATGTTGGAATGGTAAGGATCACAATAGTTGCACCCCGCCAATCGCCCAGGAATAACAACACCATTAACCCGGTGAGCACAGCGCCAATAATACCTTCTGAGATCAAACTTTTTACGGCATTGATCACATAAACCGATTGATCGAAGGAGTAAGTAAGTTTTACATCTTCAGGCAACTGGGCCTGCATTTTAGGTAAAGCTTGTTTTAGTTTTTGTACTACTTCCCAGGTACTGGCATCCGCATTTTTGGCGATGCTCATGTAAACAGATCGCTTGCCGTTTACCAATGCATAGCCTACCGTAACATCGGCGCCATCTTCTATGGTAGCCACATCGCGGAGGTATACATTGCCTACGCTGCCCTTAAACAAGGGAATATCGCCAAAATCAGCCACCTTGTGTATGGTGGTATTAATAGGTGTAATGTAGTTTTTATCGCCCACCCGCACATTGCCCGATGGCGTGGTTTGGTTGTTAATAGCAATAGCCTGTATGATCTGTTCGGGCGTTAGGTTATGGCTGCGCAACAGTTCAGGATCGGGCTTAATAACCACTGTACGAACGTTGCCACCAAATGGCGGTGGCGAAAGCAAACCCGGAATACTGGTAAACGCAGAACGAACATACGTGTTGGCCAAATCAAGCAGCTCGTTGTTGCCGCGTTTGTCGCTGCTGACAATAACCTGGCCAACGGGCAAGGTGCTCGCATCAAACCGAATGATAAATGGCGGGTTTGAACCGGCCGGGAATAACGCCTGGGCACGTGCGCAGGCAGCAGA
>CBIMFG010001272.1:0-2057 GCA_966243125.1 uncultured Niastella sp. | reverse complement strand
GGCGCGGGTATGCACCCTGCTGATGTTGCGTGTATTCATTTGCAACGATTGTATACCTTCCGCTGCCAAAGGCCGGTTTACTTGCTGGGCGGTTACTGACCCGGTTATCAAAACCACCGCGATGCTGGTTGTTACAATTACATTTTTCATGGCCATATTATTTGATGTGTGATTGACGTTACATAGCAAAGCAACTTATTTATTGACCAGGCAATTTTTAAATTAGATGAACCTGGCAGCTTTTCGGCAATCGTTTAAAAAATGGCAATTGTGGCGTTTGGCTGGTAAAATGGCCGTTTGTCGAAAATGGAAGCTGGTGAGCAAAAAGAAGAAAGTTAACCTATCATGAACCTGTGGAGGGCTATCTTTGCCCTTTGTAATTTGACAACATGCAGCGAAAGATCATATATCTTATTAACCCAATTTCCGGAACCAAAGGCAAATCTTCCTTAAAAGAGTTGATTGCCCTTGAAACCCAAAAACGCCAGATCCCCTTTGAAATACTGCCCACTACGGCCGATGCCAACTATGACTTTGTGCAGGAAAAAATAGAAAAGGAGCAGGTAACTGATGTAGTGATCTGCGGGGGCGATGGAACGGTGAACCAGGTGGTAAAAGCATTGGCGCACACGGGCGTGCAGTTTGGTATTATTCCCATGGGCTCGGGTAATGGGCTGGCGCTGGCAGCCGGCATTCCCAAAGCCAGTAAAAAAGCCCTGGACATTGTTTTTACCGGCAAAGCCGTTTTAACCGATGGTTTTATGGTAAATGAACATTTTGCCTGCATGCTTTGCGGACTGGGTTTTGACGCCCACGTAGCACATGAATTTGCCGATCAACCCAAACGGGGTTTAGGCACCTATGTATCATTAACTTCCCGCCACTTTTTACGCGCCAAACCTTTCCCATTCAGGGTAAACGCCAATAAACTGGAATTTTCTACAGAAGCTTTCTTCCTGAGCATTGCCAACAGCAATCAGTTTGGTAACAACTTCACTATAGCCCCACAGGCTATTTTAAGCGATGGTTTGCTGGATGTGGTGATTGTAAAAAAAATAGCCAAGCCGTTGTTGCTGTTAACGGTTATGCGGCAGGTGCTCACAGGCCGCATCAGACGCATAGAGAACTCCATGAACTCGCCGGTGATCTATTTTCAAACCGATGAATTAACCATCAGCAATCCGGCTGAAGCACCCATTCATATTGACGGTGAGCCCTGGGAGTGCCAGCGGCATTTGCATATAAAAGTATTACCGCATTATTTTAAACTGATACACGCGGCTAACGTATAGTAAGGGAAGTGGTGTTTTTTATTAACTGGCCAAATTTGGCGAATGCCTGTTGGTTGCCGGGGCTGCTCAATGCGCTGGCAATATCTTTCTTTTCGCTTTTGGTAAGGTGAAAGTTTAAAGCGGCCCTTGCCTCATTTTTCTCCGGCACATATACGAAAGTAATGTTGTTAAAATAATTGCCCATCATTGACTGGGCCAGCCCCATCAGGTCGTTCTGACTATACTCTTGCATTTTATACCAGTTGTATTCCAGCAGCAACATGGGTTTGGTGGCCAGCTCTGTTATATTAGTGGCTTCGTAGGGATGCTCCCAACCGCCCGTTTTACGGTCACGGATGTGAACGAGCACTACACCCGAGGTGTTTTCCCTGATCCAGTGTTGAAATACCTGTATAAAACGCAAGGCTGTTTCCTGGCCGTAATTATCGCGTAAACCCGCATCCATTACATCAACCACCGGCTCGCTGGGCAGCCAAACGTTTGGCAGCACATAGGGAAAAGTGGCATTCATGCGCATAGCGGTGAGCATGCGCAGATTTAATGGATCTTGTTTGGCAAATAATGCCTGATAGTCTACCGCATCAGGATCAGCATCTGTCATATGAGTACTGTCGTACCCGGGCCGCATTAAAAAGCTGATGGGATGGGTGCTGATGACCATTTTAAGGCCATCGCGCGTAACCACCGAGTTAAACAACATCAATGTTATGCGGGCATTCTTTTCATACTCGTACCAGTCTTTTAATGATTTTTTCAGCATGCAAC
>CBIMFG010001271.1:0-2060 GCA_966243125.1 uncultured Niastella sp. | reverse complement strand
ATTGTTCATGGTATCAAACGCAGAAGCTCTTTATTCAATACAGAGAGAATAGATCATTTATACCAGGATCCCCATGAATCGAACGTTCATTTTAAGTTACATTATGGCGATCTTACCGACTCAACCAACCTGATCAGGATCATTCAGGAAACACAACCTGATGAGATCTATAACCTCGCAGCCATGAGCCACGTGCACGTGAGCTTTGAAACACCTGAGTATACAGCAAATGCCGATGGTATTGGCACCTTGCGCATCCTTGAAGCTGTACGCTTATTGGGATTAACTAAAAAAACAAAGGTTTATCAGGCTTCTACTTCTGAACTGTATGGCCTTGTGCAGGAAGTTCCCCAATCTGAAAAAACACCGTTCTACCCCCGTTCACCATATGCGGTTGCTAAATTGTACGGATACTGGATCACAGTAAACTATCGTGAGGCATATAATATGTATGCAGTGAACGGTATTTTATTTAACCACGAATCACCTTTACGTGGCGAAACTTTTGTAACCATAAAAATAACCCGTGGTGTGGCAAAAATTGCCCTGGGTTTACAGGATAAAATCTATCTCGGCAACCTGGATGCACAACGCGACTGGGGGCATGCAAAAGATTATGTAGAAGCTATGTGGCTGATCCTGCAACAGGAAAAACCTGAGGATTATGTAATTGCCACCGGTATAACTACCCCGGTACGGGATTTTGTACGGATGGCTTTTGCTGAGGTTGGCATTGAGTTGGAATTTAAGGGAAAAGCTGAAAATGAAGTAGGTGTTGTAAAAGCCTGTAAGAACCCTGAGTTTCAGGTGGAAATTGGTAAAGAGGTAATTGCTGTAGATAAAAGATATTACCGCCCAACAGAGGTTGAGCTATTGATAGGTGATCCCACCAAGGCGCAAACACAATTAGGCTGGAAACCTAAATATGATTTGGCCGGCCTGGTTAAGGAAATGGTAGCCAATGATGTGGATTTGTTTAAAAAAGAGAAATTATTGCAACAATCAGGCTATTACGTACGTAATCAGTTTGAATAATATTGATAAGACTGAATTTAATTTTTAACATACATCATCGCATATTATCGTGAATAAAACAGACAAAATTTACGTAGCCGGTCACCGGGGAATGGTAGGCTCTGCGCTTGTAAGAAAATTAAAAAAGGAAGGCTTTAATAATTTATTGCTACGTACTTCTTCTGAGCTCGATCTTCGCAACCAGCAGGCTGTGCAGGAGTTTATGCACCAGGAGAAGCCGGATTATGTTTTTGTTGCCGCTGCGAAAGTAGGCGGTATTCTGGCCAATAATACTTATCGCGCCGAATTTATTTACGATAATATGATGATGCAATCTAACATCATTCATCACTCTTATGTGAATGGTGTTAAAAAGCTCATGTTCCTGGGTTCATCCTGTATTTATCCTAAACTGGCCCCACAGCCATTGAAGGAAGAATACCTGTTGACCGGTTTGCTGGAAGAAACCAACGAACCGTATGCCATTGCAAAAATTGCAGGTATAAAAATGTGTGATGCATACCGGGCCCAGTATGGTTGTAATTTTATTTCGGCCATGCCTACCAATTTGTATGGCCCCAATGATAATTACAGCCTCGAAACCTCCCATGTATTACCAGCGCTGATCCGAAAGTTTCATGAAGCGAAATTGAATAATCAGCCTTCGGTGGTAATGTGGGGAACCGGTACGCCTAAACGCGAATTCTTACATGCCGATGACCTGGCCGATGCCTGTTTCTTTTTGATGCAGCAATACAATGAACCCGGTTTAGTGAATATTGGTGTTGGTGATGACATAGCAATAAAAGACCTCGCATTACTGGTTAAGAATGTAGTGGGTTATACAGGCAATATTGAACATGACCTAAGTAAACCAGATGGCACCCCCAGAAAACTGATGGATGTACAAAAGTTAAATAACCTGGGCTGGAAAGCAAAAATTGGTTTGCAGGAAGGAATTGAAAGCGTATACAAAGAATTTTCGCAACAATATGCTGTTGGGGTGTAGCTTTGTTTGCAGTAACAATCTAATCTTGCATGTTTTC
>CBIMFG010001270.1:0-2064 GCA_966243125.1 uncultured Niastella sp. | reverse complement strand
AACCTATTGTAGGCTTCAACTGAAGCTGTGGTTGTTTCAACCACCGTGTTAGATGGGTAAAGGGTTTGGGCTATTGATAGAGAGAGTAGGCAACTTATTTTTCGCGACTGCTGCGTAACATTCCATCGCGTTAACCGGTAATTAACATTTACGATGTAACGGAATGCTTTATTAAAAAGAGGTGGTATAGAAAAATTATATAATACGGTATTTTCAAAGGCATACAGTCTGCTGTTGTACCCATCTGTTTCTATATATTGAAGGCGGGCATTAAAGAAAAAGGGTTTGAAAGCTGGTTTTACAAACAGATCGGTATAAAACAGAAAACCGGTTTCCTGTTGTTTTCTGTTACGCATAAACCAAACCGTTTCTACGCGACTACGCAATTCAACGGTCTTATTTAATTGATAACTAATATGAGTTCGCCAGTTTAACCGGGTTACGGGTACTACCGGTGAAATACCGGGGAGGGAATCGGCTTCGTTCATGGATTTTGTTTCATGCCTGAAGCGGGTGTATAGTTCCAGGTATTTGTTGGGCATATAAGCCAGCTGAACCAGATATTCATGTCCGTCAGATGGGGCATTCACCTGGTATTTTAACCAGGGAAATTTGAAAACATCCATATATACATCCAGTTTAAAACCAGCTATCGGTTTTATGGATAACCCCGCGTAACACCCATTTTCATTAACCGGCAAACTGTTTTCGGTAAAAGCATTGCTGAAAAGCGATTGATACCGGCTATTAATATTACGATATACGATCGCCAGGTCAACTTTGGGATCAAGACTGGCCAACAAACCATGGATCATGGCGCGGTTTAATAATTTATCAGCGGCTACCTCGCCGTACACATGCATATTGCGGAACGTATAGCTATAATCTACACTATAGTTACTCCAATGCCGGCCACTGATAGCAAACTGGTCATATGCCTGATCGCCTGGTTGCAGCGGTTTCGATAAATTATATTGTACAGCATTAATACCTATGTGTGAGCGGTTATTGGCCAGTTGTAAAGCAGCCCCTGTAGTTATACACTGTACATTATTACGGTCATTCAGTTCAGCCAGGGTGCGGTGATACCCGGTGGTTATTATGGAAGAAATATATTCTGGCGAATTCAGCAAGCTGTCTGTAATGAGGTTGGTATTTAATTTCCGGTATGACCCAAAAGCTGTAACATGGAGATTTTTTTTTTGTAACGTAACTCCAATACCCCGGTGAAAATTATATTCCCCGGCCGAATTGTATGGTTGTAAGGTTGCTCCCTGCCGTTTTACCCCCAACACCTCAGCGCTTTTTTTAAAAGCCATTCCCTGCCATTGAATTAATCCCTGCCCAAACCCAACGGTAAAATCACCTATGGCCAGGGATTGAATAATGCCCAGCTTACGGGCGAAAAAATGAAAAGAATAAAAATCAAACCCTTTGTTTTGTGTGCCTTTAAAAAATTGTTCTCCGGCATCTTTATCGCCCGTTATACCAAATTGCAATAGGTTTTTATAATTGTATTTGTACCGCGCCAGCACAGCAGCTGAACTGCCCAGGTAACTGTTAGTATTTTTTTCCGCTTCACTGGAAGTATTTACGGTTTGCGCCAACCTTACTAAAAGGGTTTGCTCGCCATGCCGGAACCGTTCGCCCAAACTTTCCACCATGCTTTTTTGATCGGTTACCGTAACATAGGGCATGAGCCGCTTTATAGTAGGCACATCCCAGGCCGGCACGGCCTGTAGTTCGTTTATATGTAATAATGCACCGAGTAAATTCCGGTACAACAAAAAATTACTGATCTGCAGATCAGTCAACAAGCGCAGATTTTTCAAATCATTTCCGGAAGCGGCATTCAAATTCAGGGGATGTTTTTGATAATACTCCAGTTGTTGCCATTGGCTATCATCTTCGGTTACTCCTTCTTCCCGCTCAGCCTGCATTTCGAGTTGTTGTTCATTGACCGGCGTGGGTGGCTTTTCCTGTGCAGCAACCACCATTCCCTGTGTAACCAACCATATAACAAGGGACCATTTCACGGTTGTGTTTTTTGTTTTCCATAAAAAA
>CBIMFG010001269.1:0-2065 GCA_966243125.1 uncultured Niastella sp. | reverse complement strand
GTTTGCATTTCCTTCATTGATTCGCTGAATTCAATGCGGTCAAGCCCTTCCAACAAACGATCGGCATATTCAGTAATGCGCAGGTACCATTGACGTAATTTTTTCTTCACCACCGGATACCCGCCTCTTTCACTTACCCCATTCACTACTTCGTCGTTGGCCAATACGGTACCCAATGCTTCGCACCAGTTTACTTCGCCGTAGCCACAATAACCCAGGCGGTATTCCATCAATATGTCCTGTTGTTCTTTTTCTGTAAAGCTAGCCCATTCAGCTGCGGTGAATACCCGTTTGCCGGTTTTGGCAATCACGTATTTATCGTGCGGAATTTCGTGTCCGGCATTGCCTTCTTTTTCAAAAGCTTTCACCAGGTTGTCGATGTGCTCGGCCTTTTTTGTTTTGCGGTTATAAAAGCTTTTGAATAACTGCAGAAAGATCCATTGTGTCCATTTGTAGTATTTGGGATCGCTGGTACGGAACTCCCGGTCCCAGTCGAAACAAAAACCGATATTATCGAGCTGACGGCGAAAATTGCTGATGTTCGTTTCGGTACTTACAGCAGGATGTACACCATGGTCGATGGCATATTGCTCGGCTGGTAAACCAAACGCATCGTACCCCATTGGGTGCAGTACGTTGAACCCTTTCAATCTTTTAAACCGGCTGTAGATATCGCTGGCAATGTAACCCAGCGGGTGGCCCACATGCAGCCCCACTCCACTTGGGTAGGGGAACATATCGAGTACATAAAACTTTGGTTTCGGGGAATCATTGCTCACTTTGTAGGCGCCTGATGCTTTCCATTGTGCCTGCCATTTTTTTTCAATATCCCTGAAGTTGTATTCCATATTAGTCGTTAGTTCTTAGATTTTAGTGTTGATTTTTTTCCCTTTCTATAGCCCATCTTGTTACATTTCTCGCTGACAATCAAACGTTGAGGAAACGTTAAAAAGTCACCCTGGCTTGAAATTTTTATATTATTTCAATCGTTAAGAAGGAGGTCAAAAATACGGATAATAACCGTTTTACCGGGATAAAACCGTTATTTTTGCCGCTCTTTTCAGGCATTATTATCCCTTCAAAAACAATTAATTCATGGCGCAATTCGGAAAAGCATCGGCCAAGCGTTCCAAACCATCTTACTTTATGGCCATTTTAGGGGTTACCATAGTTCTTTTTTTTGTAGGCGTTTTCGGGTGGCTGTTACTTAATGCCAGCCGCTATACCGAAAAGCTTAAAGAAGACATCAAACTGCAGGTGTACCTGCGCAGAAGCGCAACCCAGGCAGATGTGGATACCCTGATGCAATACATTAAATCGCGCCCCTACACCAACACCGTAGAATACATAGACAAGGAAGCTGCAAAAAAGCAGTGGATGGCCAAAGGCGAAACTGAATTCCAGGAACTGCTGGATGAAAACCCACTCCCCGCCTCTATTGATTTTAACCTTAAAAGCATGTACGTGCAAAAAGATACCATCGCCGCCATTAAGGCCGACCTGGAGCAAAGGCAGCTGGTGATCGAAAGCGTAAAGTATCCTGCTTTTGTGGTGGAAAAAATGGGTTCATCGGTGCGGGCCGGGTTAATCGTATTCGCCGCCCTGGCAGCCCTGTTTTGCATACTTTCTATTATACTTATTGATAATACCATCAGGCTGGCCATGTACAGCAACCGTTTTCTTATTAAAACCATGCAAATGGTAGGCGCTACCCGGGGTTTTATAGCCCGGCCGCTGAATATGCGGGCTGTATTGAATGGCCTTATTGCCGCATTGGTAGCCATTTTTCTCGTATACGGGCTTATGACGTTATCGGAGTATTTTCTGCCCGACCTGAGCGATCTGCGCGATAACAGTAAGGTGATCATTCTGTTTACCTTCCTTATTATACTGGGCATCAGTATTTCCCTGTTCAGTACTTACCGCAGCGTGGTAAAATACCTGAAAATGAAGCTCGACGAGCTCTATTAAAACGCTGAATGCCAAACGCAAAACGCCGAACACCACATCTCTAATTTCGAGCTGATGAATTTATTCGGAAGGCTCGTATTTCGAAAATCGGCGT
>CBIMFG010001268.1:0-2069 GCA_966243125.1 uncultured Niastella sp. | reverse complement strand
ATGTTATTGAGCAATTGGACCATAAGAACCTGAATATGGATGTGCCATTTATGAAGGATCAGCTTTGCTCAACCGAGAACCTGGCTATTGCCATTTGGAAACAGTTACAGCCGCAATTACCTGCTGGCGTACAGTTGCATAGCATTAAACTGTATGAAACACCCCGTATTTTTGTAGAGTACTTTGGGGAATAAACAGTTATTGTCGTAGAACAGACAATTTGCAAACAAAATGACTATTTACTTTGTATTTTGAATACCATGAGCAAAAAAGTGGCAGTTTACCGGAAGGAACATTTTAATGCGGCCCACCGCTTATACAACCCTTCCTGGGACATGGCAAAAAACGATGCGGTGTTTGGAAAGTGTAACAATCCCAATTTTCATGGCCACAATTATGAAGTAGTGGTAAAAGTAACCGGGGTACCTGATCCCGAAACCGGTTATGTGATGGATATGAAAATATTAAGTGACCTCATCAGGGACCATGTGCTTGAAAAATTTGACCATAAGAACCTTAACCTAGATACGGTATACTTTAAAAACCTCAATCCTACGGCTGAAAATATTTGTGTGGTGATCTACGACCTGTTGCGTGCGCAAATTAACCCTCAGTTTGATCTGCAAGTGCGTTTATATGAAACGGAAAGAAATTTTGTAGAATACCCAGCTTAACGCTAAACGCATAACGCTTAATTCACTGCAAAGAAGCATTAAGTATTTGTATTTAGCGTTTTGCGTTGCGCGTTCAGCATTAAGCATTAGTTAACTAAACCATCGGAAATGGCCTTTAAAAAAATTGAACAGTACGACGAGAAAATAATGCCGGGGCTTATACACCACTACAGCGAATCACTGAAACTGCTGGGCGAAGATCCTGCACGGGAAGGGTTGGTGAAAACGCCTGAACGGGTGGCCAAAGCCATGCAATATATGATGCAGGGTTACGATCAGGATGCAAGAGCTATTTTAAATTCAGCGAAGTTTAAAGAGTCGGTAAGCGAAATGATCCTGGTAAAAGATATTGAGTTGTACAGTATGTGCGAACACCATATGCTGCCCTTTTTCGGGAAAGCCCATATTGCTTATATTCCTAATGGATATATTACGGGTCTTAGTAAACTGGCCCGGGTGGTTGATGTATATGCCCGCCGGTTACAGGTACAGGAACGCCTTACCACGCAAATACTGGATGCTATTAAAGAAACATTGAACCCATTGGGCGTAGCCGTGGTTATTGAAGCCAAACACCTGTGTATGATGATGCGGGGTGTACAAAAACAAAATTCAGTAACAACTACTTCTGCTTTCTGGGGCGAATTTGAGAAGAATGAAACCAGAAGCGAGTTTACTAAGCTAATTACCAGCAGGTTGCATTAATATTATCAGTTAACCAGTTAACTCGTCAACGTGTTAACTGGTTAACTTGTCAACTTTCCCCCTCCTTTCCCCCATTGGGAACAATAAAAAAGAATGGCCACTAATTTTGTATTTCTCCTATCTTCCACCAGTATCTACTTCTTTTTTGGATAGTTAAAACCTTTGTGGCATTTTTGTTTTTTAAACCCCTTTTTACATTATGACACATGCGTTTGTGTTCCCGGGACAGGGCTCCCAGTTTCCGGGGATGGGAAAAGACCATTATGAAAACAGCGCTTTTGCTAAAAGATTATTTGAACAGGCGAATGAGATCGTGGGGTTTCGTATTTCCGATATCATGTTTAACGGTACTGAAGAAGATCTGAAACAAACCAGGGTAACACAACCCGCCATTTTTCTTCATTCCGTTATTGCGTTTAAAAGTATTGACAATGCACGCCCCGAAATGGTTGCCGGTCATTCACTTGGTGAATTTTCGGCATTAGTGGCCAATGGCGTATTGAGCTTTGAAGATGGATTAAAACTGGTAAGCATCAGAGCAACGGCAATGCAAAAAGCCTGCGAAACCAATCCATCGACCATGGCGGCTGTATTAGGTCTTGAAGATGCCAAAGTAGAAGAAATTTGCGCTCTGGTTCAGGAAGAAACCGATGAAGTAGTTGTGCCGGCCAATTACAATTGCCCCGGGCA
>CBIMFG010001267.1:0-2075 GCA_966243125.1 uncultured Niastella sp. | reverse complement strand
CACACTTACTGCCTTGTACGAAAGAAAACAATACGAAGGCATGAGCTCAACCGCGCGGGCAACTAACCTTTCGAGTTATGCCAATGGGTATTTTAACCTGGGGCTGGGCGCCAGTCAGCAAACCAGCAGCAACTACAGCGGCGATGCATTGCAGTCGTATATGGGGCGGGTAAACTATTCGTATAAAGACAAATACCTGCTTACTGCCAGTATCCGTTCTGATGGTTCATCGCACCTGATAGAAAAATACAGCACCTTTCCTTCGGTAGCATTGGGTTGGGTAGTAAGCAAGGAAAATTTTATGGCCAGCTCCCGCATCTTCAGTGACCTGAAAGTGCGGGCAAGCTATGGCGTTACCGGCAATCAGGCGGTACCACCTTACGCAACCATTAACCAGGTACTTACCGGGCCACAAGGGCCCAACGGAACACCCGGTTATTATTTTGATGGCAGTACGCTCACCATCGCTACCATCCTGGGCGCGCCGGTATCCAAATCATTAAAATGGGAGAAGAACACCGCTTATGACGCGGGTATTGATGCCTCTTTTTTACATGGCCGGTTAGTGTTTACGGTAGATGCTTATTATAAAAAGATCACCGATCTGTTGTACAATTTTCAGGCGCCTTTTTATAATGGCGGTGGTTCTTACATCCGCAATATGGGCAGCCTGGAAAACAGAGGCGTTGAATTTGCACTGGGCGGCACACCGGTGAAAACGAACAAATTACGCTGGAACACCAACCTAACGTTATCGTTTAACAGGAACAAAGTTGTAAACCTGGGCGGGCTCGACAGTGTGGTGCTCGGTAATATCGGTTCGGCCCAAACCAACCACTCTATTCTTATAGTTGGTCAGGCATTGGGTAGTTTTTATGGTTATAATTACCTGGGCACGTGGAAAAGCAAGGATGCCAGTGCGGCCGCAGCTTATGGCAGCAAACCTGGTGATGCCCGCTATACTGATGTAGATGGAGATAACAAATACACCTCGGCCGATATGATGCTCATTGGTAATGGTAACCCCAAATACTCTTTTGGTTTCATCAACGATGTGAGTTATGGGCCTTTCACCTTGAGTGTGATGTTTCAGGGTACACATGGCAACAGGATCTATTCGGGCACTTTCCCTTACACGTTTGGTGAACAGGGCGATGCTCGCCATGCCACTAACCGCGATGTGCTTAACAGATGGACACCGGGTAATGAAACCGATATTCCTGCCTTCAGCAAAACCGGACAAAACTTTGTAAACAGCAGCAGATGGGTATACGATGGCAGTTATATCAAGCTTAAGAATCTTTCTATTAGTTACCAGGTGCCGCAAGTGCTGTTGAAAAACATAAAAATGCACAGCCTGGAATTATACGTGAGCGGACAAAACCTGTTTATGATCACCGACTATCCGGGCTACGATCCTGAAGTATCAAATGCCAACTATGGCATCTATCCTTCCATTGCCCAGGGTTTGGAAACAGGTGTAATTCCTAATCCGAGAACATATACGTTTGGGATAAGGGCGGGTTTTTGATAAACCCACTCCTACCCCTCCCAGGAGGGGATTCGACAAACATCTTTCAAATCAAAACGATTCTAACAATGAAATTATATTCAATTATATCATTGCTTGTCCTTGTGATAATCACCAGCTGTCAAAAGCTTGATGAAGATCCCAAAGGCAACTTAACGCCGGAAAGCTTTAGCAGCCAGAAAGACCTGGATGCGGCTGTTGCCGGTATTTATTCAGTATATTCATATGATGGGGCTTATGGTTTCACCAACCGGATGACCTCCTGCTTTGGCTCAGATGATTTGACCACCGACCCTGGTTTGAACAAACAGGACCAACGCGATTTTGACCGGTTGAATGGCAGCAGCACCAATGGCAGTTTGAATGCACAATGGGAAGGCCCCTGGCGGGCTATTTACAACGCCAATAACGTCATCGCCAATTATCAAAAGATCAAGGGCGATGAAACCCTGAAAGCCCGGGCGGCGGGTCAGGCTTATTTTCTGCGGGGCTGGGGTTATTATATGCTGGTGCGCACCTTTGGACAGTTGCCGCTGGTATTGAC
>CBIMFG010001266.1:0-2076 GCA_966243125.1 uncultured Niastella sp. | reverse complement strand
CCAGCTTTAGTATTCTCTCTTTGCCATCAGCTGCAATTAAATAAACCGTATCGGATAACGTGGGAACCACATACTCACCGGTTACAGAGATGGCCCCTTCATTGATGCCCATCTGGTTTATATCCTTAGACCATATAATCTTTTTCTGTTGCAGGGAAAAGCACTTAAAAGTGCTCTTCCCTGGTTCATCCATTGACAGGTAATAAATATTCCCGGAGTTGAAGTATACCGTCTTTTCAGATGGAACACCCGGCAACCTGTAGGTATCTTTGATCTGTGATGGCTTATTATCAGTGGCTGGATCATTACAACCACCTACAAGGCAGCTACTAACTATTATCAATATTATACTAAAGTATCTCATCATGGTCTTTGTGCTTTTCGTAACTTATCATAGAAAGGAACCACTTTATACATACCGTGATTGTACCTGTCCTGGGCTTTGATAATACTGCCTTCAAACTTTAATTGAGGCGGCATTTGCATGAACCTTGAGAGGACACCATTTCCTGATGCAAAGTTTTGCAAAATAGAGATCACATTGGGGTTAGTCTTTGCCACAGGAGAAAAAAAACAGACAGCTTGTTAAAACGACTTTAGTAAGCCGTTTTAATAGAATAGACGGTGATAAAACCAGCATGGACAGTTAAGGATAAAGATGTTCTCTGATAAATGTTAATGACGTTCGTAAGTGCCTCGCAAAGTAAAAGGAATTAGATCACATATATAAACAAAATGTATACACGTGACAAATTCGACTATAAGTGTGTAGAAACCGGCGATAACTGTGAAACTTAAACGAGTAACCGATAAACACCCATTATAAAAAGCACATTGTACAAATAAGAAAAAGTTACTATTTTACCTGCCAAAAACTGATTTACTTATGATCGATGCTATCAGCAATACCGTAACCCTCCGCTTTCTCGCCGAGCCATCAGACGTTAACTTTGGAGGAAAAGTACATGGAGGCGCTGTAATGAAATGGATTGACCAGGCTGGTTACGCTTGTGCAGCTAACTGGAGCGGACAATATTGTGTGACAGTATATGTGGGTGGTATCCGTTTCTTTAAACCCATCTCTATTGGCGATATGGTTGAAATTACTGCCACTGTTATTTATACCGGCAACACCAGTATGCATATTGCTATAAATGTGCAGGCTGGTAATCCACGTCGTAAAGAAAGAGTGAAAACAACCCACTGTGTAATGGTATTTGCGGCCGTGGATGATCATGGCAAAACAGTAGCGGTTCCTAAATGGGTGCCTGAAGCACCTGCTGCTATTGAGATGGAGAATTATGCCAAAAAGTTAATGGCGCTGCGGCAGAATATTGAAGACGAAATGAAGCCATACATGTAGTTTAAAATAAACATAGCTTATGTAGTCATAAAAAAGCCCTCTCCATTTTACCGGAAGGGCTTTCTCATTTAAAAAGTAACCTATTTCAATGCGTTCTTTATTTCTTCAGCAGCATACCTGATTACCGATTGTACTTCGGGTATATGTGACAGCGGGTTCAGCATTCCATAATCATGGATCATACCCTGGCAACGGATCAGCGTTACCGGCACCCCGGCCTCATTCATCTTTCTTGCATACGCTTCGCCTTCATCGCGCAATACATCATTCTCGGCCACCTGCACCAGGGCTGGCGGCAGTCCTTTTAACTGATCAAGAGAAGCGCGTAAAGGCGAAGCAAAAATATCCTGACGGGCATTTTCATCGGTGGTATAATTATCCCAGAACCACATCATCATGTTGCGGGTAAGAAAGCGCTCATTGGCAAACTGGTGATACGAATCGGTATCAAAACTGGCATTGGTAACCGGCCACAGCAACACCTGGAATGATAATTCCGGGCCCTTTTTCTCTTTGGCCATCAGGGCCACAGCAGCCGCCATATTGCCGCCCACACTATTACCCACAACAGCCAGTTTCTTTCCATTTACATTGATCTCTGCACCATTCTCAGCTACCCATTTGGTAGCCACATATGCTTCCGTAATGGCCACGGGGTATTTTGCTTCGGGCGACGGCGTGTACTCTACATGCACGGCTGCCATACCTGAATG
>CBIMFG010001265.1:0-2078 GCA_966243125.1 uncultured Niastella sp. | reverse complement strand
GATGGGATCGGGCACCATTAGCGGCAAGGATAAAAATTCATACGGGTCGATGCTGGAGCTGACCTGGAAAGGCACCCAACCTTTAAAAATGAAAGATGGCAGCGAGCGTAAATTTTTGCAGGATGGCGCCTGTCATGAGTTGATCATCCTGTACAACTATGGTTCCGATACGCATGAATTAACCCTGGAGCTCACCTTTGACTGTGACTTCAGAGACATCTTCGAAGTACGGGGGATGGATAGAAAACAACGTGGCACCTTACACCCACCCTACCCATCGGCCAACAACCATATCGTGGTTTCCTATACCGGTCTCGACAAAATTGAACGGCAAACCAATCTGCATTTTGATCCCGCGCCCGATTCCATACAAGACAATAAAATAACGTACAGGATCAAACTACCACCTCAAGGCGGAACGTTCAGCATCAACTGTACCTCTGTATTTTCTGTATATGCCAATACTGTTGCCTTTGAGCCTTATTTTACTGCCTTCGACAAGATCAAATCGGGCATGGAAAAAAGCAAGGAACTGGTTGGCGAGATCTACACCGATAATGAACAATTCAACAACTGGATAAACCGGTCGAAAAACGATTTGCTTTCGTTACTGGTGCAAACTCCTTATGGCAGCTATCCATATGCCGGTGTGCCCTGGTACAATACGGTATTTGGCCGGGATGGTACTTTTACCGCGTTGGAAACTCTGTGGGTAGCGCCCAATATTGCCAAAGGTGTGCTGTTATACCAGGCAGCGCGGCAGGCAACAAAACTGCTGCCCTTACAGGATGCAGAGCCGGGCAAGATCTTACACGAAATAAGATCGGGTGAAATGGCTGAGACCGGGGAAATTCCTTTTAAACTGTATTATGGCAGTATAGATACCACGCCGTTATTCATTGTGCTGGCGGGGCAATATTTAAAAAGAACCGACGATCTTGATACCATCCGCAATATTTGGGAGAATATTTTACAGGCGCTTACCTGGATAAAAGTTTATGGCGACATGGATGGGGATGGTTTTGTTGAATACCAGCGTAAAGCGGAAAGCGGGTTGGCCAACCAGGGTTGGAAGGACTCGCACGATTCCATTTCGCATGAAAATGGCGACCTGGCCAGTTTTCCCATTGCCTTGTGCGAAGTGCAGGGTTATGTGTATGATGCCAAAATACAGGCCGCGTATATGGCCAAACGGTTAGGCAATAACGAAATGGCCGAACAATTAACCAAAGAGGCTGCAGACCTGAAGCAACGTTTTAATGAAGTGTTCTGGGATGAACAACTCGGCACCTACATTCTGGCGCTTGACGGCGATAAAAAGCCCTGCCGGGTAGTAGCCTCGAATGTAGGTCATCTTCTATATTCCGGTATTGCTACACCTGAAAGGGCCGTACGCGCAGCCAAGCTCTTAATGAGCGATGAAATGTTTAATGGCTGGGGGCTTCGCACCTTATCGTCAAAGGCAGCCAGATATAACCCTATGTCGTATCACAACGGCTCTGTATGGCCGCACGATACGGCTATTGCAGCTTATGGCCTGGCCCGCTATGGTATTATGGAGCCTGCCATGCGGTTGATGCAGGGTTTGTTTGATGCGTCGTTGTTTATAGAGTTGCAACGGCTGCCCGAATTATTCTGTGGCTTTCCGTTCAGGCGGGGCGAAGCGCCTACCGCTTATCCGGTTGCCTGTTCGCCACAAGCCTGGTCGGTAGCAGCGGTATTCCTGTTATTACAAGGATGCCTGAACATTTCCTTCGATGGCTATGAAAAAAAGCTAACCTTTTACAAACCAGTGCTGCCGGGTTATATAAAAGAGATCAGGATCTCGAACCTGCGGTTTGGCAATGAGCAGTTCGAGTTAGAGATGATCAAGTATGAGCATGATCTGGGAATTCATGTTATTAAGAAGCCTGTGGATTGGGAGGTGGTTACGGTTAAATAACTTTCTTTGTCGCCGGTTGCCAGTTACCGGTCACCGGTTTTCCGGCAACCGGAAACCGGTGACTGGCGACCTGACAAATTCTACAACGAAACTTTATACTTCGTCACCGTATGATATTTTTGAACAGGTTGCAGAA
>CBIMFG010001264.1:0-2078 GCA_966243125.1 uncultured Niastella sp. | reverse complement strand
GGATGTAAGAACAGGGCTGGTACCTTTCTCTACCATTGTTACCCGCGACTTTCTGGCTATGAAAAAGAAAGAGGAGCTGGATATTGTGGAAGCCAAAAACAACGTGCAAACACAAGCCGTGCTACTTACCATCGATGAAATTGGCCGTCAGGTATTAGCGTATTTAAAAGCAGAGTAGGAGATTGCAGCAGACTAAAAAATACCATAAACCAAACACCTTATACTAATAAAATCCAAATGAAAAACCTGATCGTAGCCGTATTGGCTTTAAGCCTTTTTTCCTGTGCTGAAAATAAAAAAGACGAGATAGGAGCTATTAAAAAAGAGATCATCCCGGTTAGAAGAGATAGCGGCACCACCCGCGTTACACCTCATTATGATGGCCGCTGCAATATCGACAACGACATGGCTCAACTGGGTATAGGAATGGTGATTGTGCCTTTGAAATTCGCTTTATATGACGATAGCTTATTAAGAGGCGAGCCGCAACAGGTTGACATGTACGAAAAATACGACAGCCTGAATAATGTATGTTCCTGCGTTTTTGATCCTGAATATGGGTTAATGCATTTTGCCTGTACCGGTAAAACAGACAGGGCTTATCGCGTGCTGATCAACTATTCGCAGGTAAAATGGCTGCCCCGAACAAAAGAGTATCAGTTTAAAAGCTGGGAACAATACATTGAAAGTTCTTTTGGCATCAAACGCAAAACAACGGCCGATTCAACCAAAACTCCCATTGGCCTGGTTCGAAAAGAACCCAGCGACGCGGCCGATACCATTTCCATACCCGCGGGCCACGAAATGTTTTGCGCCATGCAGGTTAAAGGTGATTGGGTGAAAGTGCAGTACGATTGTTTTTATAACAACGAAAACAATCCCAATGAAGGACAGCCCTGTCATAACTATATAAACCAATGCACTAACCCGGTTACCGGCTGGTTGCGCTGGCGGCAGGATAACAAACAGTTGATCGAGATTTTTTTGATGCCATGAGCCTTTGTGTAATTTTACAATATGCACTTTGGTCATATTGTTTTTTACATAATTAATTGCTTCAGCATAATCGTAGTACCCACTAATTAAAATAATTTTAATGCATTATTCACAACCCCGGAAACTTGCGTTCCTGGCGTTTTGGTATATATTTGAATATAAACTAACCATACCTCATGGCCGAACAGGAAATTATCAAACACACCAAAAAAGTTTTTAAAGCAGCAACCGATCACAAAAAAAACTGGAAAGAAAAGGTGGGCGAGATCGTTCTGGAGATCTTTATCATTGTTTTTGCCATAACGTTGTCATTGTACCTGCACGAACGTGCAGAAAAGAAAGAAGAACATCACCTGCAGGATGAGTTTTTATTGGGACTGAAAGAAGACCTGCAAAATGATATCAAAGAATTATCTGAAGACTCCCTGGCATATGTAAGAAACGGGAAAGGGTTTCGTTATTTTAAGCAGTTGTCGGTTGAACAATCATTGCCAGACAGTGTGCCCTTTTACTGGAATACCTTATTCAATGCAAACATGCTGATGCCGAATGATAGCCGTTTCCAGGGTTTGAAGTCTGCCGGAAAGTTATATGTGATCGGCAATAAAAAGTTATTGAATGATATCCTTGACCTGTACCAGGAAAAAATACCTGCGCTTTTAGTAGCAACCGATATGTACAGGGAAGTAAAAAACAACCGCCTGGTACCTTTTCTTGAAAACAACCTCACATCTACCAGCAAAACTGATAACAACCTGAAAGCACTTTTAAAAAGCAGTGCTCAATTGCGCAACTATTTGTCGTACGATACATTCATTAATGATATCATTATCAGGTATCACCAGGTATTGGAACAAAGCCGGCTGCTGATCAATGAGATTTCCAAAGAAGTAAAGGAATAATTACTTTGACTTGCATTTACCAAAACAGGCAAATGGCGGGGTAAACAACATTATGCCCAATTCGAATCCTGCGCCTTGTGTGCCGTTAAATTCCTGTCCATAGGTTAATGCAAAAACCGCATACGGGCTGGGTTCCCAGCGCAATCCGATCTTATACTCGGGTATAGTGCCTGCTTCACC
>CBIMFG010001263.1:0-2080 GCA_966243125.1 uncultured Niastella sp. | reverse complement strand
GGGCAAGAAATTCATCGCTCAATACTTCTTTGTCGGAAAAATGCCTGATCAACAGGAATTGTTTGTAGCGCAACAGGTCAATGGCTTCGTGACTGGCATCAAAACCCTTGGGCGCGGTTTTTACCTGCTCGCCTTGTAACGTACCAAATGTAGTAGTGAAGGTTTTGCTTTTCAGGATCTTTCTCAACGCGGCGGCATCAAACGCAATTTCATCGCGAATGCGTTTCAGGTCCTGCGCATTGGGCGCCCAAAAGCCACCGGCCAAATAACTGTTGCCTGGTTCCAAATGAAAGTAATACCCACCCCGCCGGAATTTGGTAGCGCGTTTAAAATTCCCGCTCCAGTTTGTTTTATAGGGTGTTTTATCGTTACTGAAACGAATATCCCGGTAAATGCGATGCAGGCTTTTTTTACCGGAGGGCGTTTCTATTTCATCGTGTTTGTTCAATTCACGTAACAATGCCCCGGCAAAAAGCTCCAGCTGCTCCTGTTCCTGTTGGTACCTGTCTTTATGGGTATTGAACCAATCGCGGTGATTGTTCTTTTTTAATATCTGTAAAAAATCGAATCCTGATTTACGAATTACTGCTTGTGCCGTTGTTTGTTTTGCCATGTTAATCCTTTGTCATCACTTTTTTGCGGTGTTTGGTGCCCCATTTGTACAACTCCTGTATCAGATCATCGAGCGACTCGCCATACTCAGTAAGTGAGTATTCCACTACTACTGGTACTGAGTCGTATACGGTGCGTTTAATGAGTTTATTCATTTCCAGATCGCGCAGTTCTTTCGACAACATGCGGTCTGTTATTTTAGGAATGTCTTTGGCTATTTCACTAAACCGTTTATTGCCAAACTGTAAGGATATAATGATGGGTAATTTCCATTTACCGCTTAAAACGCTGATGGCATCTGATACCGGGAGTATCAACCCCAGGCATTTATGATATTCGCGTCCTTCTTTTTTTACCATGGTTTTGCTTTTTAGTGTGTTGCTATATTCCTGTATAGTGCTATATCCGTGTATAGAGCTATATTCCAAGATAGTGCTATACGCCCGTATAGTACTTACAAATGTATAGCAAAGGTACATAGCTTTGTTGTGAAATCAAAAACACGGTTTCATATTCAGGCAATAACTAAAAAATTTGATTACCATGAAAAAGATACTTCATATAGTGTCGAGTGCAAAAGGAAACAACTCCTATAGCATTAAATTATCTAACGCTATTATTGACAAATTGTTAGCTACCTATCCCAACAGCGAGGTAAAAACACATGACCTTACGGTGAATCCCCTGCCGCATTTGTTTGAAGACCAGGTGGCTGCTTTTTATACCCCGGCCGAACAACGTACAGACAGTCATAAAAAGCTGGTGAGTTATAGCGATCAGGCTATCGAAGACTTAAAGGATGCTGATTTTGTTGTAATTGGGGTTCCGCTGTATAACTTCAACATTCCTTCTACCTTAAAATCCTGGATCGATAATATTGTGCGCCATGGTATCACTTTCAAATATGAAAATGGGGCGCCCCAGGGACTTGTTGTAAATAAAAAGGTATTTCTGGCGATGGCTACCGGTGGTGTTTACTCCGATGGACCAATGAAGCCCTACGATTTTGCAGAACCATTTTTACGGTTTATTCTGTCGTTTATTGGTTTGAATGATATTACCACCTTCAGGGTTGAAGGTACGGCGATGCCTAACCTGGCAGATGCTGCTTTCCCCAAAGCAGTGGAAGCAGTGAACGAGTACGCATTCTAATTTATTTTAAAGTAACTGTAATGCCTGGTGGCCGGTTTGGAAACGCTCAAACCGGCCACCAGTCGTTTAAACGTCTTATATACAATAAAATATGCATTGATCCTTATCAACTTTGCAATAAGATATAATATAACGTTGATGTGAATGTGGCTAAAACTCAATGGTGTTTGGGTAATTTTTAGACTAAGGGTAACTATTTAGCAGAATTTAATGTTTAAGTATTATCCTAACGGATAACTTTGCGCTCTTTGATCCCAACCAAACCCCAGTAGATCGTGAAAAAACAAATCATTCGTACCCGGGCATATATGCTATG
>CBIMFG010001262.1:0-2084 GCA_966243125.1 uncultured Niastella sp. | reverse complement strand
CTTCTTTTAGCCAGATACCCCTTAGCAAACAAACCTACTAAGAACAACCCCGCAACAAACCCACCAATATGCGCGGCATAAGCAATGCCACCGGCTTCCTGCCCGCCGAGCGCGCCTAAGCCATTTACAACCTGGAACACAAACCAAAGGCCTACGGCAATGAATGCGGGCACTGCTATGATGAAAAGGAAGATCCAGAGATGAACAGCTTTGCCGGGGAACAATCGCAGGTAGGCGCCCAATACGGCGGAGATAGCACCCGAGGCGCCCAAGCTGGGGATCAGCAGGCTTTGTCCAAAGAACAACGTGCTAACCACATGGCACAGCCCTGCCAGCATTCCACACAACAAATAAAAGAGCAGGTATTTTATATGACCCAAGGCATCTTCCACATTATCGCCAAAGATCCATAAGTACAGCATATTACCAGCCAGGTGCGCCAGTCCGCCATGCATGAACATAGAAGTGAACAACGTTAAAAAAACGGGAATGTGGGTGGGTGCTAATCCCGGCGATTCAATAAGATTACCGGAAATGGGATCTTTCTCCACCAATGCTTTGGTAACTACATCGTGACCGGTTAATATTTCACCAGGCACAGTAGCATAGCCCATTGTAAACTCGTAGTTCTGCCCCCATCGCTGGTAGTAGATATATACAAAAATGTTAAGCGCAATAAGCAGGTAATTAATTACCGGAAAAGTTTTCCGGTCTCTGTTGTCATCTCCGATGGGGAAGACCATGTTTTTTAACCAAATGTATGCAAATGATATTCCCAAAAAGTAATCAAGTGGCAATTTCAGTTACAGGTTACAGGTTACAGGTTACAGGCTTTTACTTTGTATTCCCTGTACCTGCAACCTGAAACTTGTAACAGCATATTATTTCAACGAATAAGTAAGTGTAGTGTAATAAAATCCACCTATTTGTGGCCCGCCCAGTATAGAATAGTAATAATGGTTCAGGAAATTAGTGGCGCCTATTTTAATATTGAGCGAAGGTTTGTTAAATGAATATTGTACCATGGCATCGGCATTGAAAACAGCCGGCACATTTCCATTCACCAGAAACGACTGGTAGTAAAAATTACTTTGGTACCTGGCCGATATAGAAAAGCCCAGGTTCTTGTACACGTTCGCGCCGCGTATTCCACCATTCACCATCCATTTGGGGGTATTGAACCCATCTTCCAGCCCATCGTTGGCGCTTGTTCTTTTCAGGGTTTGATAACTGGCGTTTCCGAACAGGGAGTAATGTTTATCGAGCAAATACAGCAGATCTATTTCGGCGCCGTAATTATGAACAACTGTTTTTGAATTCGTCCACAAGCGGTAGCGGGCCTGTTTGTTTTTATCATACAGGTACGCGGGCATTTGAGCACTGTCTGTAGTATTGGGTACGCTGCCTTCTATTTGGGCAATAAAATTTGAATAGAAATTGTAATAGAAATCCACATCTACAGAAAAACGGCCATTGGCCATAATGGTTCTGTAACCCACTTCAAAGGAGTGCATTTGTTCCGGTTGCAGATACGTATAGGTGTTATGCTGTAAAATGCCCTTGTTCTTTTCAATGGCAGCCGACTGGGTAAGGCCCTGGGTATTTACATCTTTATTTACTGCGGCGGTAAATTCGTCGATAGAACTTTTTAACCAGGTGTTTTCAAAAACACCGTTCGACATTACTTTCAAGCCCCCTACCCTTTTTACGCCGCCGCTGTTAATATTGGAGAACCCTTCGAAGATGCTGGGGAAGCGATACCCGTTCTGATAAGAAAACCGCACAAAATCATTGCGGGTTAACTCATACACTGCAGTAAGGCGGGGATTCCATTTCAAATTGAAATACTCATAACCAGTACCACGTAACACCGCGCTCACTTGTAATTTATCGTGCAGCAATCTTTTTGATGCCTGCACAAAAAAGCCGTAGCTCGTATAATTTAAATTATGGCCTGAGTCGGTTGGATTGATAAAATAATTTCCATCAGGTACAATAATATAATCCCTGAAATCAGCGCCTACCTGCAGGTTAAAACCGGTGTGCAACAATTTCCCCAGATCAAATGATCCTTCTGTATGTAC
>CBIMFG010001261.1:0-2085 GCA_966243125.1 uncultured Niastella sp. | reverse complement strand
AGGGACAGACTTTGTAACTGTGAACGGGAAAATGCGTTTTAACCGCGCCCTGTACGGTACCAATACCGGTTTTAGAATTGAGACCGGTGACCTGCCTGAGTTTGCTATGTACATGCCGGGCATGGGTGGAAACTTTAAGCTGGGCTTGATCGCCGGCAATAAAAGCATCTGGATTACCGAAGCAAGATCAGTAAAGGCAATCTATCGCCCCGGCTCAATGTTGTACGAGGTGAAAGATCCTTTGTTGGGAAGCGGTACTATGCAAATTGCGGTACTGGCACTGGCCGATACGGAAGGCATGATCATAAAAACCCAGTTTGTAAATGTAAGCAGTAAGGTTGCATTGGTGTGGGTGTTTGGTGGTGCCTCAGGAAAAAAGTTCTCCCGCGATGGCGATATCGGTGCTGATCCCGAATCTTCCTTTTACCTGCAACCCGATTATTGTAAAGACAATACCTATTCCATTTCAAAGAACAGCTTTCATTTATTGTATGGTACCGGCAAAGTATTGACAGAAGATGAGCGGTACGAAATTCAATACAAACCAAAGAGTGAATTAACGGGTGAGATCAATAAAAAGCTGAAACAGTTATCAGCCATCGTTCCGCCCACTTCCATCTTAAAAATAACGGATGCTGCGCAGCAACAGGATCCGTTAACATTATACAAAAGCGATTCTTCCGCAACACCTGCCATTGCCGGTAAAATGCCGGTGATAAATGGCACGAATTATTTTTTGATACAACCCGCCGATACTATACAGGTAGCGTATAACAAGCTGGTGCAAACGTACAACGAAGCAGAAGCAGCGCGTAAAAAACTGGCGAATCGAGTTAAAGTAGTTACACCCGATCCCTGGATCAATACCTTAGGTGGAGCATTGAGTGTGGCCGCTGACGGTATTTGGGAATCGCCTACTTATATGCATGGCGCAGTTGCCTGGCGTATGCGTTTACCAGCCTGGCGCGGCGCTTATGTAGCCGATGCATTGGGCTGGCACGACAGGGCAAGAACACATTTCAGCAGTTATGCATTATCACAGGTAACCACACCCGCAACCGGGCCCGTGGTGTTTGATACGGCTTTACACCTGGCGCGTCAGTTGGAGAAAATGGGCACCTCTATGTTCAGCAGTGGTTACATTTGCCGCAATCCCAATGGCGATTTTAGGCCACACCACTATGATATGAACCTGGTGTTTGTAGATCAGTTGTTAACCCACTTTAATTATACCGGCGATACAGCCTATATAAAACAACAATGGCCGTTGCTGCAACGCCACCTGGCCTGGGAGAAAAGAAACTTCGATGCCGATAACGATGGCCTGTACGATGCGTATTGTTGCATTTGGGCAAGCGATGCGTTGCAGTACAGTGGTGGCGGGGTTACGCATTCATCGGCTTATAATTACCGCGCCAATGCCGTAGCGGCGCAATTGGCGCCTATTGTAGGGGAAGATCCCACGCCTTATCAAAACGAGGCCAACAAAATATTTGATGCCGTAAACAACCAGTTGTGGCTGCCTGACTTGGGTTGGTATGCAGAGTATAAAGATGCCTTAGGCGAAAGACTGTTACACCCGGCAGCTGGTTTGTGGACCATTTATCATGCCATTGATGAAAAGCTGCCCGATAACTTTAAAGCCTTCCAGGCATTGCGCTATGTAGACAAATCCATTCCGCATATTCCGGTTCGGGCAAAGGGTTTGCGCGATACCACCAATTATATGCTCACTACTACCAACTGGCAACCGTACGACTGGTCGTTGAACAACGTAGTGCTGGCAGAAAACCTGCACACTTCGTTGGCTTACTGGCAGGGCAACCGCTCAGAAGAGGCCTACCGGTTATGGAAAAGCGCGTTGGTTGAAAGTATGTACCTTTCATCGAGTCCCGGCGGGTTTGAACAGTTGTCGTATTACGATGCCATTCGCGGGGAATTGTACCGCGATTTTGCCGATCCCATTGGGATGGCCGCCCGCTCATTAACGGAAGGATTGTTTGGTATTGTGCCCGATGCGTTGAAAGATACGCTTACTGTAAAACCCGGCTGGCCTGCTGCCTGGAATATGGCGGCGCTGCAAAC
>CBIMFG010001260.1:0-2090 GCA_966243125.1 uncultured Niastella sp. | reverse complement strand
CCTTTCAATGAATTGAATTTTGATGTGTCGCCCGGTGTGCGCATTAATGGACTGCATTTTTACCGTCCCGAACCCAAAGGCCTGATCCTTTATTTTCATGGCAATACCCGCAGTATAAAAGGCTGGGCTAAGTATGCCCGTGATTTTTACCGGTACGATTATGATGTGGTGCTGGTTGATTACCGCGGGTTTGGCAAAAGCACCGGCAAACGCAGCGAGAAGGACATGCTGGACGACATGCAGTTTGTTTATAATACTTTAATAGGCAAGTACCCCGAACACCACATTATTGTTTATGGTCGCAGCATTGGCAGTGGCTTTGCCGCCAAGATCGCCTCAGATAACAAACCGCGCTACCTCATTCTCGATTCGCCTTATTATAATTTCCGCATTGTAGTAAAACGGTTTCTGCCCATCTTGCCCGTAAACTGGGTATTACGCTATCACCTGCGTACCGATAAATGGATCCGCCATGTAAATTGCCACACCTACATTATTCATGGCACCAGCGACCAGCTGATTCCCCTGCGGCACAGCGAAAAACTACAGGCCATTAACCCCAATAAGATCACCCTGATAAGAATTGTTGGCGGCCGGCATAACAACCTGCCCTCCTTTCCCGAGTATCATAACTTTATAAGGGACATACTTAAATATTAAATACAGTTTGTGGTTTGTAGTTTATGGTTTGTGGTTGCCTACAATGCAGGTAATCCGCCATTTGTCGATCTTCCCGAATGAAAGAACTACAAACAACAAACCACTAACTACAAACAATGAGTTATCTTGCAACCCGTTATGAACAAGAAGATCCTTTTTCGCTGGCTTAAACTATTCATTCTCATATATTGTATTATTGGGATTGCCGTTTATTACTTGCAGGATAAGATCCTGTTCCATCCGCAGCAATTATCTGAGCATTCGCAATACTCCTTTTCTTTGCCCTTTAAGGAAGTGAACGTGCCTTACACGAAAAAAACGAACATCAACATCATTGAGTTTACCGTCAATCAGCCGCAGCCCAAGGGCGTGGTGTTGTATTTTCATGGCAATAAAGAAAACATTGCTCATTATGCGAAAGCAGCACCCGATTTTACCAGCCGCGGGTATGAAGTGTGGATGATGGACTATCCGGGTTTTGGTAAAAGCACCGGCGCCTTTACCGAACAGCAGTTGTACGACTGGGCTTTGGTATTTTACAAACTGGCGCAGTCAAAATATTCAAAGGACAGCATTATTATTTATGGCAAATCAATGGGTACTGGTATTGCCGCCCAGCTGGCTACCCTGCGCGATTGCAAAACATTGATCCTGGAATCACCGTATTATAGTTTTCCTTCTCTTATCGGAAACTATTTACCCATATGGCCGGTTAACAATATGATCAAGTTTAAAATTCCTACCTGGCAATATTTAAAAGAGGTAACCAACCCGGTTGTTATATTTCATGGCACCAGCGATAATACCATTCCGCTTCGCAACTCGAAGAAACTGATACCCTATTTGAAGCCTTCAGATAAATTTATTACGATTGAAGAAGCGAAACACAATGATATCCCTGGCTTTCCGATCTATAAACAAACAATGGATTCGCTATTAAAATGAGGAATGAAGAATGAAAAATTAGAAATTAAGAAGTTAAAGCCCCTTCCTCATTTCACATTTTTAATTTTTCATTTTTAATTTTTAAATGGGCACTACATTTAAATCCTTATTCATCTTAACCTTTTCAGGAATCGCATTGATGATCTCTTCTTTCAGGGCTTCAATCAATCGCTTTTTTACAAAATCGCGATGTACTACAATGCTCACTTCGCGCATGGGGGCGGGCTTTTTAAAATGCCTGATCAGTTGCGATTGACGGGCCGTCATATCGAGTGTAGAAAGCTCAGGGAGTATGGTAATGCCATCGTTCAACTCCACCATCCGGCGCAGGGTTTCAATACTGCCGGCTTCGTATTCAAAATGGGTACCCATTTCACTGGCGCGGCGTAATTCGCACAGGTTTACGATCTGCGAGCGAAAGCAATGTCCTTCTTCTAACAACCATAACTTTTCCGGATCAATATCCTGCGGCAGTACATATGTTT
>CBIMFG010001259.1:0-2091 GCA_966243125.1 uncultured Niastella sp. | reverse complement strand
CGCATGGCGCCAGTGTAAATTTTGCCGCCAAAACAAAAGACCGCAGCGGAGAATTTTCTATAAACGCCCAGGTATACCTGGACAATGTAAAGTTGATACGGCCCATTGAATTGCGTGATGGCAAACCCATTCCCGGCGATGCCGATAACAACGGCTATGCACCACGTAATTCGTATAGCACCTCTTTATCATATTCACAAATAATAAGTAAGCGGTTACAGGTAATGTTCCTGGTTGACCTTGTTTATCAGAAAGGCTATCTGGGGCTGCCATTTCACCGGGTTTACCTGAATGATAATTCTGTGCATATAGAACACCTGCCCGATACGCGGTTTAAATTACCGCTTGGGTTCAGGGCCAGTTACTTTTTGGGTGATAAACTCATCATTCGCAGCTTTTACCGGTATTACCACGACGATTGGGGGTTAAAAGCCCATACGGCGGAGTTGGAAACCGCGATTAAGCTAACCCCGTTTTTTTCTGTTACGCCTTTCTATCGCTTTTATACGCAGCAGGCCATCGACTACTTTGCGCCTTATGAGGCTCATACAACAGCCGACAAATATTTTACCAGTAATTATGACCAGTCGGCTTTTGATAGCCACCTGTTTGGGGCAGGCATTCGACTGGCCCCACCCAGGGGAATCTTCGGTAGTACCCATTTCAATATGATTGAGGTAAGGTATGGACATTATACCCGGACCAATAGCCTGAATTCAAACATTGTTTCAATGAATTTGCGGTTTAAATAATTAAAAGCTAATGCGTTTACAATTGGTTAACAAATAACAAGGGGGTATGGCATGGAATTTTTGATTGTACCCATAAAGAATAAGTTATGAAAAAGACCATATTGATGTTTTGCGTAGCTTGTGCGCTTACGTTGACAACAACAACAACTTTTGCGCAGGATAAAAAGAAAACAGAAACAGAAGATTCAAAAACAAAAGTAAAACCGAATACAACAGTAGGGGATAAGGCACATAATGTGATCCATCCCAAGAACAAAAAATCGCATGGGGTAAAGGCGAAACATAAAACAGATGCAGGTAAAACAAAAGTAGAAACACAACCCAATCAATAACATTATTGAATGTTGAAAAAACAAAAGCTCCTCGCGGAGCTTTTGTTTTTTTTGTATGTCGACGTTAAGGCTGGTTCATTGTGTAATTATTTCTTCGAAGTAACATACCCATTAAATGAAATGGGTTGGCGGTTATTGCTATTCACCACCATTTTCAAAGATGGTCATTATAAGTTGCCGCGGGTCTGTAACATCTTTAGGTGTAATACTAACAACCCAGCCGCCCTTTTTGTTATCGCTTACTGCATATTGAAAATTGGTGGAGGTAAACTGTAAGGGACCTTCGCTGGGATTTAATGGGGCGGTATATGCCCGGCCAAAATAGGGCAGGTCGCTTACGATCGTATCTTTCGATACCCTGAAATCAAAATCTGATGTTAGTTGCCGGGTAGCACCTGCTGCAGGTAAAGCCGTTTGGGCTTTAAAAACATAACTCTGTGCTTCTACTATTCTCTTTATTTCAGCTTTCTTATCTTTTTTGTGCTGCTGCGCCCATCCCAGGGCTGGCAGGCATAAAAAGGCTATAATCGCTAACCAAACATGATTTTTCATATAACTCGCTGTTTAGTACTGTATAAAAAACGGCAGCGGGCTATAAATTGTTTGTTAAAAGGTGCAACAGGCTGTAGATCAAATAAAATTTCTGACGATCAGTCCAACCAGAATACTAAGGGAGAAGCTCATCAGCGTGCCAATTAAAATATACTCTGCTTCTTTACGGGCTTCGGCGCCTTTGATATCATTAAAGCGCAGGATTGACTTGGCGGTAATTAAAAAGCCAACGCCTTCAAAATGGCCGGTTATTACAAACGTAAACACCAGTAAGCGTTCAAAAATACCGATCCATTTACCGGCTTCATTCAGGCTTATTGATGAACGAATGTTTTGTTCTTCAGCTTCGCGGCGCCAGCGTTGGGTAGCGCTGGCCAGTAACAATGATAAAGGAAATGTAACTGTTAAATAACCGGTGCCAATGGCCCAGGCACTTTGGCTGTGCAACAGGAACG
>CBIMFG010001258.1:0-2091 GCA_966243125.1 uncultured Niastella sp. | reverse complement strand
CCCGGACGAAGGTGAATTGGAAAAATTAACTCCTTTATTACAACAGTCATCGAATATGAAATACATAGGCAGCATATATGATGAAAAGAAAATGGAGCTGATTAAACAATGCAGTTTTTATGTACTTCCTTCTTTCAGTGAAGGCTTACCCACTTCGTTACTGGAAGCTATGAGTTATGGTCTTGTGCCCATTATCACTGAAGGTTGTAATTTGCCCGATGTTTTTACACAAAACCTTGGCATAAAGATTAATACCAGTGTAAAGAGTATTATGGGGGCACTGGAAACAACCAGTATGTGGGATGTAAAAGAAATTGCTGAAAAAGGAGTAAAGGCCAGGCAATTAATTAAAGAAAATTTTTCTTTAGAGGCAGTTACCGGTTTGCAAATTGCCCTTTTCTCGAAAATGATTATTAGAAATTAGTATGGCGTCAGTAGATCATTCAAAATACAATAACGACTGGTACAAGCGGGAAATAGGTGCTAGTAAATTAAAGCAGGTTCTGTGGTACGTAGTAAATGCACTTTTTTTTATCAACCCGTTAAATATAAGTTCAGGTTTAAAACATTTCTGGTTAAAAGCATTTGGTGCAAAACTAGGTAAAGGCGTAGTATTGAAACCAGCTATAAATATAAAATACCCCTGGAAACTATTCATAGATGATTATTCATGGATAGGAGAGGGAGTATGGATCGATAATTTGGCAAATGTACGCATTGGGAAAAGCGTTTGTATTTCACAGGGCGCCATGTTGCTTACAGGCAATCATGATTATAACAAAACCACTTTTGATCTAATGGTGAAGCCTATTATAATAAAAGATGGCGTTTGGATAGGCGCTAAATCATTGGTTTGTCCGGGCGTAATATGTGAAACACATGCCGTGCTGGCCGCCATGTCAGTGGCGAACCGTAACCTTGAACCGTATTCAATTTACCAGGGAAACCCGGCAACATTAGTAAAGCAAAGAGTACTTAGAGTGTAACATGACTATTTCTATCATTACAGCTACTTATAACAGTGCAGCAACGGTGCGCGATACTTTATCCTCCATAGCCAGCCAGCAATACCCGTTTATTGAGCATATTATTGTAGATGGATTGTCGAAAGATAATACACTGGAAATCGTAAAAGATTTTCCGCATGTGGCCAGAGTGATTTGTGAAAAAGACAACGGCATTTATGATGCCATGAATAAAGGTGTACAACTGGCAACCGGCGATATAATAGGTATATTAAACTCAGATGACTTTTATACCAACCCATCGGTATTATCAAAAGTAGCAGCGGCTTTTGAAGATCCTGCTGTAGAAGCTGTGTATGGTGATCTTCAATACGTGAAAGTATCTAATGTAGAGGTAGTTACTAGAACCTGGAAATCCGGTGCATACAAAAAAAAATCTATCTATTATGGTTGGATGCCACCGCATCCAACTTTCTTTGTACGCCGGCAGGTATACGACAAATGTGGTTTGTTCAATAGTTCTTTGCGCTCTGCTGCAGATTATGAATTGATACTAAGGGTTTTATTGAAATTTAATGTGCACGCACTGTATATTCCCGAAGTGCTTGTTAAGATGCGAGTAGGGGGTATGAGTAATACGAGCTTAAAGAATAGATTGAGAGCCCACAGAGAAGACCGGATTGCCTGGAAATTAAATGAACTAAAACCTTACTTTTTTACCTTGCCATTAAAACCTTTGCGCAAGATTTTTCAATTTATTAAAAAGTAATCCTACTAAATATGCGTTTTGAAGACCGGCTACTAATCATCTTGTCACCCGTATATAACGACTGGCAATCGTATTCGATTTTAGTAAAGAATGGCGAAACTGTGTTACGCAAAAGTGGGTTTACAAATTTTAAATTTATTGCGGTGGATGATTGCTCCTCTGAGGAATATAATGTGGGTGGTGATTTCCATGGGCCTAATGTTTCGCAGGAGATCATTGAACTATCGCGTAATGTTGGACATCAAAAGCTATTGCAATAGGTTTATCATATATCTTTAATACCTATCCTAATGCAGATGTGATTGTTATGGATTCCGATGGAGAAGATAATCCTGAACATTTAGTGAATCTGATCAG
>CBIMFG010001257.1:0-2094 GCA_966243125.1 uncultured Niastella sp. | reverse complement strand
CATATTTACCTACCAGGACCTGCTATATCTTTTTCCCTACCGCCACATTGATAAAACCAAAGTAAATCTGGTTCGGGATATTACGCCGCAAACCGACTTTATTCAAATTGCCGGCCGCATAACCAGCATGGGTATTATGGGCGAAAAAAGAGCCAAGCGCCTGGTGGCAGAGCTGCGGGATAATACCGGTACCATTCAGCTGGTATGGTTTCAGGGCATTACCTATATCGAGAAAAACCTGAGCATAGGCCAAACCCTGCTGGTTTACGGTAAAGTGAGTTTCTTTCAGGGCACGCCGCAAATTACCCATCCTGAAATGGAAAGCTTTAGCCGTGAGAAGGTTGAAGGAAAAAGTACGTTGGAGCCTATTTACCCCAGCACAGAAAAATTAAAATCGCGGGGAATGGGTGGCAAGCAGATAGGAACTTTTACAGAAACTTTGATTAAATTACTACAAGAAAGTAATATCCCTGAAATATTACCCGAATCGGTACTGCAACCCCTGCAACTGATGCCTCGTTTCAAGGCTTTTGTGAACATGCATTTTCCGCCCGACCTGGAAACGTGGACACAGGCAATAAACCGGTTGAAATTTGAAGAGTTTTTCATAGCCCAGATACGGATGGGACTATTGCGACAGCAACGACACCGTTATTCAAAAGGCATTGTGTTTGGCCAGGTGGGCGAGATCTTTAATACCTTCTATGAAAAATATTTACCATTTGAATTAACTGGTGCGCAAAAAAGAGTAATAAAAGAAATACGACGCGATACGGGCAGCGGCAAGCAAATGAACCGCCTGCTGCAAGGTGATGTAGGAAGTGGTAAAACCATTGTAGCCCTGCTGGTATTATTGCTGGCCATTGATAACGGTTACCAGGGTTGCTTACTGGCCCCTACCGAAATACTGACCCAGCAACATTTCAACAGCATAAGCAAGTTGTTGGCTGAACTGCCGGTGAACGTGCGTATGCTAACGGGTTCAACCAAAACAAAAGAACGCAGAGAAATACATAAAGGATTAGAAGAGGGCACCATTCATTTTGTAGTAGGCACGCACGCGATATTGGAAGATACGGTGAAGTTTAAAAACCTGGGGCTTGCCATCATTGATGAACAGCACCGGTTTGGTGTAGCGCAACGTGCCAAATTGTGGAGTAAGGGAGCCATACCACCGCATGTGCTGGTGATGACGGCCACGCCTATTCCGCGAACCCTGGCTATGACGGCTTATGGCGATCTGGATACGAGCATTATAGATGAGTTGCCACCCAACCGTAAGCCTATTTTAACCGTACATCGTTATGAAACGGTTCGCAGTCAGGTAATGGATTTTATAAAGGCTGAAATAACGAAAGGACGACAGGCTTATATAGTATTTCCGCTCATTGAAGAATCAGAAAAACTCGATTACGAAAACCTGATGAAAGGGTATGAGAACGTGCAGGCATACTTCCCTGAACCAAAGTATTGGATCAGTATGGTGCATGGGCAGCAAACGCAGGAAATTCGTAATACCAATATGCATCGCTTTAAAACCGGCGACACGCAAATTATGGTGGGTACCACCGTTATTGAAGTAGGTGTTGATGTACCCAATGCCAGCGTAATGGTGATAGAAAATGCGGAGAAATTTGGACTATCACAATTGCACCAGTTACGTGGCCGCGTAGGCCGGGGAAGCGAGAAAAGTTTCTGTATATTATTATCTGGTTCAAAACTGAACAATGATGCCCGGGAGCGGTTAAACACTATGTGTGCTACGAACGACGGTTTCAAGATAGCAGAAAAAGATCTTGAATTGCGTGGCCCCGGCGATATTGAAGGCACCCGGCAAAGTGGCGCACTTAATTTTAAACTGGCCAGTATTGTTCAGGATAGAAAGTGGCTCGAGATTGCCCGGGAAACCGCCGAACGTGTATTGGATGATGATCCCGATTTGGCTTCGGCAACAAATTTGCAGCTTAAAAACTACCTGCAATCGCTACAGGGCAAAACCGCCTGGAGCAAGATTTCGTAGGTTTCTGAAGCATATATAACCAATACTGCTATCGTACAGTTTGCAATTTACCTGCATCAAAAATTGCAAACACA
>CBIMFG010001256.1:0-2094 GCA_966243125.1 uncultured Niastella sp. | reverse complement strand
GTATTGATAAAATGGAGTTTGATGAAAAAGGATTCATTAAACCGGTTAAAATAACTTTTGAAGGTGTACCCAAAAAGATTGTACGTTAAACGATTGAACTATTTACAAGGAACTTCCTGCAACTGCATAGAAGTACTGTAAACAATGGAGTCGGTATTTTTAAATTTCTCAACGCCGTTTACGTCAACGCTTTCACCATACCCTTCAATAAAACCATTGCCGGTTTTTTTAAACGCTACCTGCCGGGTTGATTGGGTGCCTTCAGACATAAAGGTATAATCAGCTATCAGGATGTCGCCGTTGAGGGTGCCTTTAAGCGTGCCGGCGTTCATGTCTTTTTCTTTCAGTTTATAGATCAGCGCTCCGCCTACGGTTCCTCCCATATTCACTACTTTAAGCGAAATGGTATCGGCTGCAGTAGCATACTGATAGCAAGCGATAGCTTCTGCTACGGGTGCCTTTGTTTGCGGCCCGGTTTCTTTTTCTTTGTCCTTGTCTTTCGGTTGTGAGTTACAGGCTGTGAGTAATCCCAGAGCGAATAAGAAATGGGTTGATTTCATATTGAATTTTGATTCTGTTGCAGCGAAAGTAGGTAAGTTTCACCAATAGTTATCTTATCAAAATAAACGTCCCTTTTCTGTTCATGGGTCTTCCTTTGTAATCAACGGCAGTAACCACATAAACAAAGGTGCCCGGGTCTGCCAGCTCGTTATTATAGGTGCCATCCCAGCCCTTTGTATAGTCGGTAGTGCGGTACACCAATTGCCCCCAGCGATTGTAGATAGCGAGGTAACCAAATGATTTTAGTCCGGTAGGTATTACTTTGAATTTGTCGTTTTTGCCGTCATTATTGGGCGTGAATGCAGTGGGTACATACAGCTCGGGTCCTGCATATCGTTTGATGACCACTTTGGTAGTTTTTTTACAACCTTTTTCAGTAACGGTATACACCTGGTATTCCTGCTCGTGGTCATATATGGCTATCGGTTTCTCCACATCGCCCCGGTTCAAACCCGTTAGTGGCGACCAGCTGTATTGCATGCCGGGTTCGCCATGCGCATTCAGCTCAATAGGTTCGTTGTAGGGCGCTGAAGAATCTGGTCCGGCAAACGATTCATTGTTGAAGATGGTAATAGGGCGAATGACGGTGTCTTTACAATTCTTATTGGTTTTACCAATGAGGGTTAACACATAATCACCTTTTTTATAGAATGTTCTTTCAATGTTGCTGGCGGTTAAAGGAGTAAAGAGCCTGCTGTAGTCCCATACCCAACTCCAGCTTACCACAGTGCCCGATACATCAATTGCTTTACAGTATACAGGTACATAAATGCAGGAATCGCTGATCTCCATTCGGGTGGTTGGCTTAGGGAAGATCTCAAAACTATGCATCACCGGTAAGCTTTTACAACCATAATTGTTTTCTGCAATCAGCTGCGCGTTATGCATGCCGGCAGTGAAATTCAGGTTCGGGTTTTGTAAGCTATTTGCCCGGGTGTTATCGTATAACCAGTTCCATTTTAAAACGGTTTCGCCTGTTGCGGCGGCAGGCATGGTTGACAGATCGGTGAAATGAATCAACTCATTATTGCACATCAGGTTCAGATCGCCGTACTTAAATTCAGCAAACGGACGAAAGTGTATATTCAAAACTTTACTGAGGGTATCTGACAAACAACCTTCCTGGGTAGCAACGGCCAGTTTTACAGGCAGTGTTCCGCCGGGAGGCGCCAAAAACGACGCGGGTGTTTGGCCGGTTGTTATGTTTCCGTTTATATTCCACCACCATTTGGTTACGCTGCTATAGGTTGGCACATAAGACTGATCAATTAATGTTATCAGGGTTTGGTTCTCGCATATAGGATCAGGGTTGCCAATTATTGGGATTGGTTTTGGCACCACCACCACCTCCAGCGATAGTTCATTTGCACAGGCTATTACATCGTGATTGATGGCTATCAGCTTTACCTTATAGCTGCCCGGGGATGGATAACTGTAACTGATGGATGTGTTGAGTGTAGAATCTGTTTTGTTATTACCAAATTCCCAGGTGTAACTGGGATTTACCAAATTGCCAGAGATGCTTGTGAAAGT
>CBIMFG010001255.1:0-2097 GCA_966243125.1 uncultured Niastella sp. | reverse complement strand
CTTTCAGTACGCTTTGAATTCTCTCCAAGGTCTTTCTTTCACCACAAAGGCTTAAAAAAGCTTCACGTTCCAGGTCAAGTAAGTATTGCTCTGAAACCAGGGTTGTTTCACTTAGATCCCCGCCGCACATAACGTAGGCAAGTTTCTTTGCAATCTTTACATCGTGATCCGTGATATAATGCCCTTCATGCATGCCATTGATGCCTGCATACAAAGCACCCAATGCACCACGGCCCAAAACTTTTACATCCTTCCGCTGAACAGGTGTTACGTATCCGCTGTCTGCCATTTCAATGACAGATCGTTTTGCTTCTGTAACGCGGCGGCTTTGGTTCATCACTACTTCATCATGGCCTTTGCGATAGATCCCAAGATCAAAGGCTTCGAGAGCAGAGGTGGCCACCTTGGCTGTGGCTATCGTGAGAAATCTATTCTTTAATGTGATGGTTTCGGGTTCGTCTTCATGCATCTCATCGGAAGCGCGGACGACAAATTCCTTTGTCCCGCCACCACCGGGGATCAGGCCGACACCCAATTCAACCAGGCCTGTATACGTTTCGGCAGCCGCGCAGATCTTATCACTATGCAGGCTTAGCTCGCATCCTCCACCAAGGGCCAGGCCATGCGGAGCGATCACCACGGGCACAGAGGAATACCTTGCCCTCATCGGGTTTTATTAAACCCACTACCATGTAGAATGAAGTGGTTTTACCGGCGCCATTTGGCCCCAGCAATCCTACTATTTCACCCTGTTTTACGTTTACCGAAACATGATTTACCACGGTACGGTTACGGTAAATTTTTACTAATTCCTGTGTATGAATCTCGCTGATCAATTGAACTTAAGGTTTCCGGCAAAAATACCAGAACTAATTCAAATTGAATAGCTCCAACACGGTAATTTAACAGGTATTTGCCATCCCGATTTACTGCGTTATGTTTGCAGACGGAATTATAGCAGAAAATATGCATTTTTGCTAATGTGCTTATTTTCAATTAAAACTGTTTTTTTACTTACATGAAAGTTATCGATCACATTAATCAGGCGAAAGATTCGCTGATTTCGTTTGAAATATTACCCCCCTTAAAAGGCAAAACCATCAATTCTATATATGATCACCTGGACCCGCTGATGGAGTTTAAGCCTGCTTTTATTAATGTTACCTACCACCGCAGCGAGCATGTTTTTAAAAAGAAGGCGGATGGCACTTTTGACAAAGTAGAAGTTCGCAAACGCCCCGGTACCGTTGGTATTTGCGCGGCCCTTATGAACCATTACCGTGTTGATGCGGTTCCTCACCTCATTTGCGGCGGTTTTAACAAACGCGAAACGGAAGATGCGCTGATAGATCTGAATTTTATTGGGGTTGATAACGTGCTCGTGTTACGTGGCGATGCAGCCAAGAATGAAACTGTTTTTGAACCGGAAAAAGGCGGCAACAGCTACGCCATTGACCTGCTGAAGCAGGTTCAAAACCTGAATACTGGTATTTATCTGGAAGAAGACATTCGCGATGGTTTTAAAACCAACTTCTGTTGTGGTGTGGCCGGTTACCCCGAGAAACATTTTGAAGCCCCTAACCTGCAAACAGACCTGGCTTTTCTGAAAGCTAAAGTAGCTGCCGGCGCCGAATATGTGGTTACCCAAATGTTCTTCGATAACCAGAAATATTTTGATTTTGTAAAACGTTGCCGCGAAAACGGTATTACCGTACCTATTATCCCCGGGTTAAAACCCATTACCAGCAAAAAACAGCTGTCGGTTATTCCCCGCACTTTCCATGTTGACATTCCCGATGACCTCAGCAATGAGATCATGAATTGCAAATCGGATGTTGATGTTGAGAAGGTAGGAACTGAATGGTTGTTATTGCAATCGAAAGAACTGAAAAAAGCCGGCGTACCGGTACTGCACTATTATACCCTTGGAAAACCCAAGGTTATTTACAATGTAGTTAAGGAAATAAAATAATGATGCAACAAACAGGCTTTAACAGATTGCTTGCAGGCCTGTTCATCATTGGAGCATCTGTTGGCTTATACTTTCAGGTTGCGTATCACAAGTTTATAAACAACGATACGCTTAGTTACATTACC
>CBIMFG010001254.1:0-2099 GCA_966243125.1 uncultured Niastella sp. | reverse complement strand
CTCATCATAGCTGCCTGTAACTTTTGCACCTTGGGATCATTAGGATTTCCAATTACTTCACCATGGAGATCTACATATTTAACCGGATTACCGGCACAATATCCATAAGGGCTTAATGCTACATATTTTTCAGCCTCGGGATCAATAACATGCCACCTCCCTATTTGCGCATCATACATCCTTGCTCCATAATCCAGCCATTCAAGTCCTGAACCATCAGAAAACTCATTCCGCTGTTCTTCCTTGCCGTTATACTTATAGTTATTATCCACGCTGCCAGGCGCCTTCGAACTTATGCCCGCCATTGTTAACCCAAAAGGATAGTAATGCGTTTCCTCCAGCAATGGTCCCTTCGTATGGATCACTTGTAAGTTATCAAAAAATACATCGTACTGGCTTTCGTTGCTGCAGTACACATAAATGTATCCATTTTTCGGAATATTAATTGTAGGAATTGTACTAAGATCGTGCGTCTTAAACGTTCCATCAGGATCAACAGCTGCTCCCACCATATCGAAACCGCCGCTTACATATTTAAACTGATCATCGAGCATGATCCAGTTGATGGCGGCTTTTGGCCTGTTAGTGCTTTGGTCTGGCTGGTTACCTATCAACTGGCCAAGAGAGGTAGGAAAGCCGGGCTGACCGGTTATTTGCGAACCGGTAATACCCTTACCTGCAATTAAAGGCGCGCCAGCAAATGCATTGATCAATTCAGCAACAGCCACGCCATTCACGGATGAACTATATCCCGCCACTGGCATTTTATGATAAGATTTACCAAATATATTAATAGCATCTCCGGCCATTACTTTCACAATAAAACCAAGACCAGTTTTATCGGCCGGCGTATTTCCGGAAGCGTTCAGCCTGTACAACCTGGCACTGTTAGCGCCGGTATTACTATACGTATTATTATTATAAACGCCATTGTTATTTTGATAAACCGGGATGCCGGAAGCCACCGCCTGATCAACTACTTTTGATGGGTCAATGCTATAAAAATCCCCTTCCACTGAAATGGCTGTGCCATTTTTATAGGCAACATTCTCCAGCGTGGCTGCCGGGTAATAATCCTGCTTTTGCTCTTCGGTAAGCATCGCCCGTACATTACCCAAATGATCTTTTATAAAATAATCCCAGGTAAAGGAAGTGATGGCATTGTTGGTATCACGTATGGGACGGATGCGGCCTTCTTCCATAGGCAGGAACTGCAGCACATCGTTTTCATAGATGCCAAACTGGTACAGGGTGGTTTTATCGGGCAAACCGGTTTCATGCACCACCTTCTTTAATTTAGTACCTGCGGCGTCGTATGTATAATCGATGCTGCCTTTGTTATTTTCCAACGTAATGGTTTGTGGCAGGTTCAGGTAGTTATAGGTGATAGATAATATATCCTTGTTCTGATCTAATACCAGGTTGCCATTGGGATCATAATCATAGTCGATGGCCTGGATTGTTTTGCCGGCGGCCCCCAACTCACCTATATACCGTTGTGACGAACGGAAGTCGCCCAGTTTTGTTTGTGCATCGTTGTGATCATCGATCACATTTTGTAATTTATTCGAATTAGGCTGGTAAGTATACCTGAGCTGGTCAATATAGTCACTGCCTCCCAGTTTTAATCCCCGTTGCGTTTGGGTGAGGATATTTCCATTTTCATCGTAGGTAAGATTGGAAACGGAGAAATCAACGCCTGCCGTTCTGTTAAACCCGTTGGTGTATTGGTTAAAATCTGCACCGGTAAGCCGGTTAAGGGGATCGTAAGTGAAATCATATTTCCTGATCTCGCCATCGCCTTTGCTTTTCCAAACGGTACCGGTTATGTTTCCATTGTATTGCGCATCGGCATAGTTGCCCAGTGAGCCAATGGTCTTCTTATCATAACCCAGGTCAAATCCAAAATAATTATCCTGGTTGTTTGGATCGGTTGCATAATTCCGGTTGGCGCCCAGTAACCAGCCGCGGATGTTATAATCGTACTTTAAACTTTCAAGGCCATTATTATTGTTGTATTCAGGTGCAAGCCATTTTTTTCCAAGTCTGCCAAGGGCATCATAATTATTGGTGACAATTTTTTTCCAGGTATTTCCATT
>CBIMFG010001253.1:0-2105 GCA_966243125.1 uncultured Niastella sp. | reverse complement strand
TAATATCGTCGCGCATGCGTTTGTATTTAAAGAAATATACGTAGCCCTTTTTGTTTTCATACGCCACCGGTAGTTTCTCAAGATAGATCAGCGTATCGAGTTTATCGTAATTGTCGAGCGGTTTGGCAACCAGGCTTCTGACAAGATCAAGTTGGGTTTTGTATTGTTTAGGAAATTTGTCTAGCATTTTCAGGGTTTCCAGGTCGGTGTACAATTCACTGCGATACAAATCTTCTTTTGCATACTGGGTAAACAGGGAATCAGGTACTTTGTATTTGTTCCGTAACAACAGCATGAACGTATTATACTGCAAACGCCTGTCCTGTGTGGTTTGCAGTTGTTCAAAAAAGCTTTTCACGCCCTGGTTCTTGGTATAGAAGGGCAACAGTAAGATGGCATATTGGTCCAGTTCTGCATTGCCGGCATCAGAAATGGCATTGTCGTCATCGTCGTCATTGGCGTAGGGCGATGCAATGGGCGATTCCTTACGAATGGCCATTTCCATTTTGGCCTTGTTTTCTTTGGCCAATTGCTTTTTTAATAACTGTTTAGCTTCCAGATAGATCTTTGGGAAGCTGGTTTCGTAATCCGCTGCCTTTAAATAACCACTGTCAACCATTGTTTCCAGTAAGTTCATTACGTCTTCCTGGTAGTCGTCGATATTCATCAGCTGCAGCAGATCGGGAAATATTGCTTTTGTAAGTGATAAAGTATCGAACAACGGCGCCCAACGGCCATAATAGTTACTCTTTTGGCCAGACCGCGTTACTGTGGTTATATCTGTATAGGTTGCATTTAACCGGGCCGGGCGTGCATAGGAATACTCTTCATCCATGATGGGTGGTTCCCGCAATACCAGGTCTTTAAATGCCACAAACGATGTTTTGGTGCGCTGGTTCAGCAATGCGTTTAAGATAGCCGATTGCCAGTCTGCGGTGTCTTTTACTTTCCAATATAGTATTTGCAAATAGGTAGTAATGCTGGAATCCTTGAGGCGGCCCAGGCTTTCGATAAAATATCTTTTCAGCACCAGGTAGTCTTTCATTTTCCAGTTCAACGAATCAATGGCTTTCTTAAGTAAAGGCACATCCGTTGAGTCAAAGCCTATCTGGTATACTGATTTGCGGGCTCTTTTAACGGCCAGGGAATCTTTGCTGAACAGGTCTTTCATAAACCGGTCGGTTTTTTTGGTAAACAACGATTCTCCTTTGAGGGTATCTACCGGTTTAAAGCTGCTGAAGAAGTTGGCGAGCAGGGTGCTTTGTTTGCTTAGCGTATCGGTTAATGTTGAGATGCTGAAGAAATGCCCGTTGTTGTAAAATAGTTTGGCTATGATCAGGCGACTGCTGTTGGTGTCGGTTAGCTGAATATCGCGGCACTGCATGCCATTGGGCAACCGGTACTGTTTATTTTGTTTTATGATGAATGTGCTGTCATTAAACCAGGTGGCCACTGCTGCGTTCCGCCATAAGGTGGCGCTGTCTTTTTTATAGGCGTATGGCGGCACTTTGAAATGCATGACCAGTATTTTTTCACCAATGGTATCATTGCCAACAAGGCGGGTGCCAAAGGAAGGAAGGTTGTAGTCATCTATATCATCATCTGCTGTGCCATTTGATAATTGCAACAGCTCTTCCATACCAGCCGATTCACTTTTTTTGTCGGACTCGGCATAAACTGGTGAAGTAACAGTTATATTCAGGGTAGTATCGGTGCGTGGGGTGGGGGCCGGATAAATATAAGGCGTTATGGAAAATGATTGCAGAAAACGCTGGGTATTGGGGTTGTCAGTTCTATAACTGGCAATAACGGCATAATACACGGGCCCCTGAATCACATATTTTACGCTGCTGTAACTGCCGTCTTTGTGTTTGAATTTACTTTCCAGCGCGGGGTAGCCATTCACCGTAGTGAAATGGTGGTAGAGTTGTTTATCTATGAAATCAGAATAGCCATAGCTTTCATCCATCAGGTTCAGCTCAAAACTGTCTTCTTCAATAAATGAATAGTTGTGCAGGTTGGCTTTCATAATAAGGTAGCTGTTGCCGCTTGCTGCATCGCAAGAAGCATATTCCAGTCTGTCGGTGCCAAAGCTATTGTCTTTT
>CBIMFG010001252.1:0-2105 GCA_966243125.1 uncultured Niastella sp. | reverse complement strand
CTGCCGCTACAAGCTTATTTGCAATCACCCAAGGCATACACCGATAGCATACATCAATACCTGCTGACTGATAACCCAGACACCAGTAAATGTTATTTATTGTTACGCCTGGCGCAATTGCCGGAGTGTTTACCCGACAGTTTGATTGCATACGGTGAGCAGTGGTATGCTTATACAAAGAAACACCACCTTTCTGCAGGGCAGCCGGAAGCGTTTTATGCAATTGGTTTTGCCTGGTATAAAAAGGCTGCTAACGAAAACGCCGTTAGCAGCCTTTATAAAGCTGCCAAATATTGGGAAGCCAGTGGTAACAACCCGGTTCAACTGGCCCGCACCTATGAGTTGATTGCATTCATCCATAAAACCCTGGGGCACTACCAGGATGCATTAACCTATTACCGGCAATCGCACCAGTTAAAGAAAATGCAGGGTAAAGAGTCGATCCTGATGAGTACCTATAACGGACTGGGAAATACGTTCAGATTGCTTGGAAATTCAGACTCAGCCATCTTTTACCTGAAGAAAACACTGGCACTGGCCACCGGTAATGAACTGGCCATGGCGCAGGTAAGCAATAACCTGGGCAATATCTTTTTTTCATTGGAGAACTTTACGGTTGCCACTGACTGGTACAATCAGGCCTTGCAGCATTTTAAAACAGCGAACCATTCGGCAGGTATTGCTGAAGTATATTTCAATTTAGGATCAGTTGCTACAGAACAACGGCAATACCAACAGGCCATCACGTACTATAATCAAAGCCTGCAGGCGGCGCCCAACGACCAACCGCTCGAACACCTGGAATGGATCTACCAACACCTGGCAGAGGCCTATTTTAAAACCGGTAATCTGCAACAGGCATACACCAACGAGGTTAGGTATGCTGTTATAAAGGACAGCAGTCTTTCACTGAATATGCAGCGATCGGTAGCTGACCTGAAAGAAAAATACGAAACTGAAAAAAAGGAACATGCCCTGGCGCTGGAACAAGCCCGCACCACCAGGCTATCTATCATAAACACCAACCAGGTTCGCCTCATCTATATTCTGATCATTGTAACCGTTCTGATCGTAGGAATGGTTTACCTGCTGTTCAGGAATATGAAACGTAAGCAATTGCTTACAGCAGAACTGGCGGCACTAAAGGAAAAAGAGAAACAACAATTAATACAGGAGCAGGCGTTGAAAAATAATTTGGCCATGCTGGAAGGAAGGGAAACAGAACGGCAACGCATTTCCCGCGATCTGCACGACCGGGTGGGCAGCACCCTTTCATCGGTAAACCTGTATGTGCAACGCATAAAGAACAATACGCCGGAAATTATTGATACTACGTATAAAATTGAGTCGTTGTTGAATGAGGCCATCGATGACGTAAGGCGTATTTCACATGATCTCTCCAATCGCATCTTGCAACAATACGGCTTGCAGGCTGCCCTGGATGATCTGAAAGATACCGCAACAGGAGCAGGCGCCATGAAGGTGGTGCTTTACCAGCAGCCTATTGGCCCATTACCCGCCCATTTGGAGGCAGAGATCTATTACATTTGCCGGGAGTTGGTAAATAATGCCATCAAACACAGCCAGGCTTCAGAGTTGTCTATTCAGCTAATGAAAGAAGGCAACCAGCTTTATCTTACCGTGGAAGATAACGGAAAGGGGTTTGCTACTGAGCAGGTACATTCGGGCATTGGGTTAACAAATATAAAGACCCGTGCAAACAAAATACAGGCATCCTATACCATAGATAGCCAATTGGGCAATGGCGCTTGTTTTTCCTTTATCATTCCAATACAACAAACCATATAATGGCGGTATTTTCCCAGCCTATACTTATTATTGATGACCACCGGTTGTTTGCCGAAGGGCTACGCTCTCTGCTAATTTCCTGGGGCTATACTTCGGTGGAGGTATTAACGGTGACTGCCGATTGTGATGTGCTGACTAAGGTAAGGAATTACAATCCGGCACTGATGCTGGTAGATATTACCATGAATGATGTTGATGGAATTTCCCTGAGCGCCCAGATAAAGAAAGTATACCCGGCTATAAAAATACTCATTATCACCATGCATTCCCGGCGCATATTTATTGAAAAATCATTG
>CBIMFG010001251.1:0-2106 GCA_966243125.1 uncultured Niastella sp. | reverse complement strand
CAGCACCCGATTGCTGATCGGTATTCAGCGTTAAAGCACCGCCCACCTGTTGCAGCACAGGAGCAGTGATGCTGGTTACAGCGGCATCGATGGTCAGGAATTTTGTTACCTGTTTTAACCTGGGAAAATTTACCAACTCTATTTGTACACTTTTTAACGAAATGCTGCCGGCTGTTTCCAACGCAGGCAAGGCTAATTTATCCAACGAGTCGGCGGTTTGAATTTGAATATCAGTGCCTACTGATTGTAAATTATCCAACCCTACTATCTCACGGCCCGAATAGGTAGGATAAATGATGAGCGCATAACCAACCCGTTTTAGTTTGTACAATGCGGCCAGATTGGTAATGGAATCTTTACCTATCATACTACCAATGATAAGACTGCCGGTAACTTCTGTAGCACCTTGTTTGCCAAATGCATCTACTTCTGCCTGCGTAGTCAGCGCTACACTTCCAGCCGTGTTAATGCTGGTACGGTCAACCGTATATTTATACGTTTTGCGTTCACCATTCCAGGCGTTCACCACAAAAAGCGCATCTTCACCCCACTGGTTAATAGAAGCCGGGTCAGGATATATAGTGGCGTGCTCACTCAACGCAACTTCAGCAGCAGCACTGTCGAGCGAAAAACCTTCCGGCGCTTTTATTACAATCACGCTGTCGGTAATGGATGCCGTAAATGTAACGCCGCCTTTTTTCAGGGTAAAGGCAGTGATGAAATTATCGCGACCCTGAAAATCATTTTTTTCCTTACGGCAGGCAGCAAATACCGGGATAGCTGCCGCCAGCAGCAAAACAAGTGTTCTGTTCATATTGAGATGGAACATGTTAAGTAGATTATTTTTTTAAGTTAAGATCATAAGGTGCGCCTGCTTCGGTGGAGAGCTCGCCTACCAAAGGAGCTTTACCCGTCATAGCCATTTGAATTTTTACAAAGTCAACATATTGTAAGTTGGCAGCTGTTCCATCAGGCCGGATGGCATCCTCGATCCAGAAATCCCTTTTTGATCCATCGCCATAATTGTCAACATACCCCCAGGCATAACCAGCGCTTGTTTCCTGCGCGCCAATGGCCATGGTTGATTTTAAACAGGTACCAGTAAGCGTATACGAGTCGGCTTTTATGAACATGGGAAAATAATAGGGCTGAATGTTGTACTGGTTATGATCTACGGAGCCTGTTCCGCCAAAGTTGTCAATCCACAGTACATCCTGGTTAGGGCCGGTTGGTCTGTAATAGGTGATAGCATAGCGCGTACGGGTTTCAGGATGTGGAGAGGTAGGCGTGGTGCTTTCACTGCCTTTTAATTCATACCAGGTATCATCGGGCAATCCATTTCCATTTTCATCCTGGCTTACCCAAACAATACCAGGCTCGCTCCATTTATCGAACGCATTCCCTGCAATGGAAATGTCTGCCTTTTTATCTGCATCGTTCACACTGTGATCGAAACCGGTAATGAAATAACCGCCAAAAGCGCCTAATGAGGAGATAAACTCTGTTGTATGTGCGTCGAGCGATTGTTGCACATGGTCACGCGCCATATCGGCGGTACTCCAATCGGGATAGTCGATGAACTGGCCAGGTGCAGGAATAAACTCAAAAGCCTTTGTGGCAATACTTTCGCTGGTGGCACTGGCGGCACGGAAGTATGTGCCGCGGGGCGCTACACATTCTACATTTACGGTAGCGGTAATACCGGCTACTGTTGCGGTAACCGAGTACGTGCCTTTGGCAGCAGGAATAAAGTTGAAATAATCACCGGAAGTGCTACTTTGCACAGCACCGTTAACGGCCCATTGAATGGCATAAGGCGCGGGAATATGCGACAAAACCGGCGCCATCACCAGGGTATCGCCCAACGGAATGCTAAGGCGTTTGGTTGTATTATCAGTAGGCAGGCGATACCGGCCATCGTCGAAAAACAAACCGGGCGGTGGTGGCGGCAGTACATTCAACCCGAATGTGGTCAGGTCTTCCCCCTCCTCGTTCCATACTTTTAAAGTAAGAATATTGGAGCCGGTTATGGTTGGCTTATATACAAACACGCTGTCGCTGCTCACCAGTGCACCATTTAACCGCCAGGCGTATTGGGCGCCATCG
>CBIMFG010001250.1:0-2110 GCA_966243125.1 uncultured Niastella sp. | reverse complement strand
GATAGTGACAAGGCATTTTGAACCAGTACCTGGTTTCTTAAAAAGTGATCTTCAAACTGCTGCAATACGTCGTTCTTTTTCAGTGCTTCAATTTGCTGATCGGATTCAGCAGTAGAGATCTTTCCATCCCGTTTTTTTATTAACAACTCTACCACCGGCGACAAAACAACGCCTGAAGCTTCCTGGCCGGTATACCAGCCCCTGTTGAAAAAATCCGTTTCCAATTCAATAAAATCTGCCGACGACATAACAGGGAAATAATGCATGTTGGCTTTTTTGCCAATAGTAACGTTGGTATTGAAATAGGCCTGAGGGGCCTTATTTACACTTCCCTTTTTTGTAGTGATCACAATAACGCCATTGGCCGACCGCACGCCATAAATCGAGGCGGCTGCCGCATCACGCAGAATGGTTATTGATTCAACCGTATTGGGGTTAATATTCGTAATATCTCCATCGTAAGGGAAATTATCCAATACAATCAGGGGTTGCGAGTTGCCAAAGATGGTGCTTCGACCCCGTACGCTTAAAGTAGGTTGATCTGATTTACTGTTTCGGTTAAACGCTACGCCACTTGCTACCCCTTCTAACCGGCCAAGGATATCCAACGAAGTACTGCGATTCAACAATTTATTATCTATTTGTACAAATGAACCGGTAGCTCTTTCTTTTGGGATCTGCTGATAACCTGTATACACCGATACTGATACAGCGGCCATTTCACTTACTTCCAGCGTAAGCTGTACCGAAATATTGGTCCTGCCATCTACACTCAGCGTTTTGGTTTCAAAGCCAAGGTAAGAGATCTCTAATATGGCGTTCTCCCCTACTCCCCGCAGGTCGAAGAATCCATCAGTATTAGTAATGCTTCCTATAGCGGTTCCTTTTACTTTTACATTGGCGCCGGCCAGCGGTTCGCCTTTATGATTCAATACTTTTCCTTTAACATCTACTGGTGGCGGGGCTATAATATTTTTACCATCTGGTTTGCCAGCCTCCCGGTTCTTTGAGATCACGATCGTATTGTTCTGGATCATATACCTGAGGGGCTGGCCTTTCAGCGCCTGGTCAAGCGCCTCCTGCAATGAAGCATTTTTTACATGAATGCTCACCTTGGGAGCTTCTTTAATAACATCGGCAGGGTACAGGAATAAATAACCGGTTTGTTGCTTTATTGCCGTAAATACTTTTTCAAGCAATACGTTATCGCCTGAATAAGTAACGGTTTGGGAAACACCCGTTGCGTTTACATTCAGTAATACAATGGTTAATAGGATGGCAGTTAGTTTCATAATTCGTAAGAATTGATTGCTTACGAGCAATTTTTTTTGGTTAAAAAACCTGCCGGCCGTGCAAGCAATAAAATACGGCAGGTATTTGCGAAAATGCATACCTTAGAGTTGAAAGGTTGAATAATAGGATTCTAATCGGTTTTGTTATCGACCTTTTACCAGCCGGTGTGTTTCGTGGACATGCCGGCTTTCTTTTTCAGTCGTCTTACATGATCAAGCCTTCATAGGTGTAATTTTTTATATGGCAATTTGGTTTTTCAACATCGTTTTCATTGAGATCTATACATAGGGGGAAAATAGAAATGAACTATATGCAGTTTACTTATTGCTTTTTTGGGAATCATCGGGCGCCGCGGCTGGTACAATCAGTTTTCTTCCTTCAATTCTCAATTGCAGACCGGCTAAAAATCCCAGCTGTTCAGCCGCCTCGGGCAGCGTTATATATCGCGGCATTCCGCCACTTATTTTTTCAGATGGCTTACCACCTTCATAAACCACTTCTATATTGTACCACTTTGTCAACTGCCGCATTACCATGTCAATATCGGCATTCTCAAAACTGAATATGCCGTTCTTCCATGAAACAACTGAATTAACATCTACTTTTTGCACTGAGATAGTTTGGGATACAATAGCCTGTTGACCGGGTTTCAGTATTACTGACTTATTGCTATTAGCAACCTTCACCTTTCCTTTGAGCAGCGTAGTTTTTATTACAGCTTCATCATCGTAGGCATTGATATTGAAACTGGTGCCTAAAACCTGTACGTCTATTGGCCCCTTTGAACCGGCTACATGAACTATAAATGGCTTGTTGG
>CBIMFG010001249.1:0-2114 GCA_966243125.1 uncultured Niastella sp. | reverse complement strand
GCCTTTTGTGGGCAGTGAAATTTTATTATTTTCACTGCTTAAATCGGTTCCTTATGTACCCAATGTTTAAACTTATAGCCTTTTTTGCCTTATTACTCACACTTCCCGGCGACTGCATTTTCGCCCAACAAAAAACGAATGAGGGTGCTATTGAAGCAATTCGCATAGCCTTTAAAGAAACAAATAGTAAATCACTAACAAAGGAGCATTATACTTACGAAGCGGAGGGGTGTGTGGAAGATGGGGTAGTAGACTATTTCCTCGACAAACAACAGATCGTAAAAATAAAAGAATCGGGTAGTATTGGTGATGGAAGCTGGACAACCGAATTTTATTACCGCAATGGCAACCTGATCTTCATATTTGAATCGTTGATTGGCGGCCCCGCTAACGGACCCGTACAAAAAAGTGAATACCGGGTATATGTAAAAGATGGAAAGGTGATCCGCTTTATGGATGGCCAGAAGATCATTCCTGCCGATAACAAGGCTGCTGACCTAACGGCCACTGCCGGCAAATTATTGAAGGCCCGCACTACAAAAGACTTTAAAGCCGCCTTGTGTGGTGAGTAATTCCTAATTTTAGTTTCCAAATACTAACATCATCTGGAAAGGCTAATCCTCGTACCTTGCACCCGGTATGGCGCAAAGAAAGATTATTCATATTGATATGGATGCCTTTTATGCCTCGGTTGAACAACGCGATAATCCGGAGTTAAGAGGAAAGGCAATTGCCGTTGGCGGTTTGCCCGGGAACCGTGGTGTAGTGGCTACAGCCAGTTACGAAGCGCGCAAATTTGGGGTGCGCTCTGCTATGCCATCCAAACGGGCTATTCAACTTTGCCCCGAACTGATCTTTATTTCACCACCCCGCTTTGCTGTATACAAAGCCGTATCGCAACAGGTACGGGAAATTTTTTATCGCCATACCGATCTCATCGAACCTTTATCGCTGGATGAAGCATACCTCGATGTTACCGAAGACAAACAACAGATCGGTTCTGCCATTGGTATTGCGAAACAAATAAAAGCGGCTATTCGCGATGAGCTGCAACTGACAGCCTCTGCCGGCGTATCCATAAACAAGTTTGTAGCCAAGATAGCCTCGGATATGAACAAACCCGATGGCCTTACTTTTATTCCGCCCGATAAGGTGGAAGCGTTTATGGAAAGTTTGCCCGTGAATAAGTTTCATGGCGTTGGAAAAGTAACAGCAGAGAAAATGAACGCATTGCAGCTGTTCACCGGCGCCGATCTTAAAAAGTTGACCGAAGTAGAGTTGGTTCGGTTGTTTGGCAAACAGGGTAGTTTCTATTATAAAATAGTGCGGGGTATTGATGAACGGCCGGTTGAGCCTAACCGCGAAACAAAATCCATCAGTGCTGAAGATACCTTTCTGAACGACCTGGATAATCCCGTTGAAATGAAAGAGCAATTAGACAGGTTGGCTGCTATTGTTACCAACCGGCTGCAACAATACGAACTTAAAGGAAAAACCATCACGCTCAAACTGCGGTACAGCGATTTTAAAACACTCACCCGCAGTGTAACCCTGCCGGCTGCTACGTACGATCAGGAAACTATTGCCGCTACCGCGCTGCAGTTGTTGTTAAAGACCGACATCCTGGAAGCAAAGATCCGTTTGCTGGGTATTGGAGTTTCCAATTTTGCAGAGGAAGGTGGGGCTGCAGACAGCGCACAGCTGCGGTTGTTTTAATGTATAAAACAATTATAGTGCTTAAGCTGGCATGGGTGCTGCCATTCTTTTAAATACTTCCATCACAGTTTCAGCAGCAAGTACGGAGGAGGCCGGGTTCTGGCCAGTGATCAATCTGCCATCACGGGTTACAAACGGGCTCCAGTCTTCTCCCTGCTGATAATTGGCGCCTCTGCTGCGCAACATATCTTCCAGCAAAAAGGGAACTACTTTCTCCAACCCTACCTGGGTTTCTTCCCCATTGGTAAATCCGGTAACACGCCTTCCCCTTATGAGGTAATCACCATTAACATCCTTCACATTTTTTAATGCTACCGGGGAATGACACATCAGGGTCATTACTTTACCGGCGCGGTTAAAACTTTCAAGCAGTTTAATGGAATCTTCATTATCAGGCA
>CBIMFG010001248.1:0-2118 GCA_966243125.1 uncultured Niastella sp. | reverse complement strand
GGTGCACCCGAATATTGGCCCCAAAGTTTACGAACCACAGTAAGTAACCTCTTACGGTCAAAGTTCCCCATGTTTTTATGGTGGGGCCCTGAGTTGATCCAATTCTACAACGATGCTTACCGGCCCTCATTGGGAAATGATGGCAAACACCCGCATGCATTGGGACAAAAAGGGCGTGAGTGCTGGCCTGAATCCTGGCATATCGTTTATCCAATCATAGAAAAGGTTCGTGAAACCGGTGAGGCCAACTGGATGAAAGACCAACTGGTGCCTTTTTATCGCAATGGAAAAATTGAAGATGTATACTGGACCTACAGTTACAGTCCGGTATTGGATGAAGCCGGCAACCATGCGGGCATACTGGCTACCTGTGCCGAAACTACCGATAATGTGCTTTCATTCAAAAGACTGGCTGAAGGCGAGGATACGTTGCTGTTTGCCATTGAAGCCGCCGGGTTGGGTACCTGGGACTATAATCCGATAACCAACACATTTACAGGGAATCACCGGTTAAAAAGCTGGTTTGGCCTTGCTGTGGATGATGAGATCAGCCTCGACATGGTAATGGACGTTATTGCCGCAAAAGACCGGCAGCGGGTGAGAGCCGCAATTAATGCGGCATTACAAAATGAATCAGGCGGCGCTTATGATATTGAATATTGCATCATTCACCCACACAACCAGCACAAAAGAGTGGTGCGGGCAAAAGGCAAGGCCTGGTTTGGCGCCAATAATCAATGTTACCGCTTTAATGGCACGCTGCAGGATGTTACGGAACAATCACTGGCCTTGCAAAGTGCCGAGGAAAGCGCCCAACAGGTAAGATCCATTATAGAAAGCGCACCTTTCCCGATTGGGGTTTATATTGGCCGGGAAATGAGGATCAAGCTGGTGAACCAGTCAATAATTGACGTATGGGGTAAAGACCGGAATGTGATAGGAAAAAGATATGCAGAGGTGTTGCCCGAGTTGGAAGTGCAGGCTATTTATGAACAGTTAGACCAGGTGTTTACCAGCGGCACTTCTTTTCATGCGCGTCATCAGCGGGTTGACCTGCAGATAGGCGGCCAGTTGCGTACCTTCTATTTTAACTACAGCTTCACCCCGCTTTTCAATACAAACGGCAGCGTGTACGGCGTAATGAATACGGCTGCAGATGTTACTGATCTTATAGAAGCCAAACAAAAAGCCGAACAAAGTGAGCAACGGTTCCATAACCTCATCCGCAGCTCAAGTGTAGGCATGGTTGTATTGGTTGGTGAAGAAATGATTGTATCCGTAGTTAATGAAGCTTATGGCAGGCTTATTGGTTGCGGTGTTGAAGAAATGTTGAATCAGCCTTTATTTAAATTAGTTCCTGAAAAAGAAACCCGTTTCCGTCCTTTGCTGGAAGGGGTGCTGCGCACCGGTGAGCCGGTATATTTGTACGATACACCCTATATGGTACAAACAAATGGGACGCGTATTGAAGGCTATTTAAACGTCATTTATCAACCCTATAAAGAAACCGACGGCCGAATTACCGGTGTAATGGCCCTGTGCCAGGATGTAACAGAGCAGGTACTGGCCCGAAAAAAAATAAAAGAAGCCGAGGAACAATTTGCGCAGGAGCTTACCCGCCAGGTAAAAGAGAGAACCATAGAGCTGGAACGCTCCAATGAAGAATTACAGCAGTTTGCGCATGTGGCCTCACATGACCTTAAAGAGCCGGTACGAAAGATCCTGATGTTCGGCAGTCGTTTACAAACCGATTTTACAGACCAGTTGCCCGATAAAGTAAAAGACTACACAAAAAAGATCGAACGGAGTGCACAGCGTCTTTATTCAATGATCGAAGGTGTGCTGTTGTACTCCTCCTTAAGCGCCGCTGACATGGCTGCAGAGCCGGTAAACCTCAATGTGCTTGTAACTTCCATTCAGGAAGACCTGGAACTGGTGATCCAGAAAAAAAACGCTCTAATAAAAAGCAACGAGCTGCCAACCATAGAAGGGGCGCCCGTGCTGCTGTATCAATTGTTTTACAACCTCATCAACAACTCCCTGAAGTTCTCAAAACCCCAAACACCCCCGGTTATCAGTATCCGTTCAACCATTAGCCCGCCCTTCGCCGTTATTACC
>CBIMFG010001247.1:0-2119 GCA_966243125.1 uncultured Niastella sp. | reverse complement strand
AAAATATTAGCCACTCATGTAATATCATACATGTGTGGCTTTTAATTTTATATTTTGTGCCTCAGACAAAAAATGAACGTTTGTAAAGGCGGGGATGAGCTGAAAATGTTAAGAAATAGTAAAAAACCAGCTATTTGAGCCCCAGATACCGTTAATTAAACTTACGTTACGCATCTTGTAAATCTGTAAAGCAAAAAACACTTGTAAATGAACAAACTGGTAAAAGTAGCAGGATTATTAACTGCCTTTGTGGTTGCTGACAAAACCTCTTTTGCGCAGCAGGAGAAAAGCATTAAAACAGGCGATGTGCCGAAGGGATGGCATCTGCTCGACAAAACCAAAGACGGATACTATGGGATCAGTGTCAATAAAGCCTATGATTTCATTCAATCCAAAAACCTGAAGGGTAAAACCGTAGTAGTAGCGATCATTGACTCAGGTATAGACACGCTGCACGAAGACCTGAAAGACATTCTGTGGATCAACCCCAAAGAGATCCCCGGCAATGGCATTGACGACGATGGCAACGGTTATGTTGATGACAGGCACGGCTGGAACTTTATAGGTGGCAAGGATGGCAAAAACGTAAAACAGGATTCTTACGAAGGAGCCCGCGTTTACCATATGTTCAAAAGCAAATTCGGCGAAGGAAAAGTGGATACTACCAAAATGAGCGCCGATGAAAAAGACCAGTACAAAATGTGGCTGAAGGCCAAAGTGAAAGTGGAAGGCGATGGCAACGACGAACAGGTTGACCTAGTAAGACTGAGAAAATATTTGACCACTGCGCAAAAAAGCGACAGCATTTTACGTGCAGGCATGGGCAAAGAAACTTATACCGGTAACGAGCTGGATACCTTTAAAACTGAATCGCCCGAACAAAGCTCAGCCAAAGGCGCCCTGATGTTCCTTTTCAAAAACAACCAAATGATGGAAACTACCAACAAAGAGTTTCTGGATGGCTTTGAAGAGTTTGTTAGCGGTGAAGAAAGAAAAGAAGAATCAAAAACAAAAGCCCCTGAAGATTATCGCGGCGAAGTTACCCACGATAACGAACAGGACATCAACGACCGTAGCTACGGTAACCCCGATGTAATGGCTTCAACCCCCTTCCATGGCACGCACGTGGCCGGTATCATTGGCGCTATGCGCAACAATGGTAAAGGTATGGACGGTGTTGCCGATAACGTTCGTATTATGATGATACGTGCCGTGCCTGATGGCGATGAGCACGATAAAGATATTGCCCTGGCTATTCGCTATGCAGCCGATAACGGCGCCAAAGTGGTGAACATGAGCTTTGGTAAAGACTTTTCACCCCAGAAAAAATGGGTTGATGAGGCGGTTAAATATGCAGAAAGCAAAGGCGTATTGCTGGTACATGCAGCAGGTAACGATGCCAAAAACATTGATACAGCTGATAACTTCCCCAATGCGATCATGAAAGATACCAAGAAGAAAGCATCTAACTGGATCACAGTGGGCGCCAGCGGCGATCCGCAGGCCGGTGGTTTTACCGCCAGTTTCTCGAACTATGGTAAAAAACAGGTAGATGTATTTGCGCCTGGCGTTAAGATCTGGTCGAGCATTCCCGGTGGCAATACCTATGGTAATGCACAGGGTACCAGTATGGCCTGCCCGGTAGTTGCCGGTACTGCAGCCTTCCTGCTGGAATACTTCCCTTACCTTACGCCACAGCAATTGAAATATTGCATTATGAAATCGGCCGTGGCGCCTGGCACCAAAGTAAACAAACCAGGTACCGACGAAACCGTAGCCCTGAGCGACATCAGCATCAGCGGTGGTATTATCAATGCCTACGAAGCTGCCAAGGTAGCCGCTACGCTTAATCCTACAGGTAACAAGGTAGCTCCCAAAGCAACCTCGCCTAAACCAACGTTGAAGAATAAGAAGGGATAAGACTTTTTAAATTATAAGCACAGGGTATACATGACAGTATTTTTACTGAAATGTGTACCCTGTCTCTTTTAAGCAGTTCCAAGTTCCAGGTTTCAAGTTCAGCGTTATGGAAACCTGGAACCTGAAACTTGGAACCTGTAACTTTTTCGTTATTTTTAGAAAAAAAGTATGGTTAATAAAAAAGACATTACCGTACCTG
>CBIMFG010001246.1:0-2124 GCA_966243125.1 uncultured Niastella sp. | reverse complement strand
AAAGCGGCGCCACTTCCACATTGAATACAACGGACCCGGTTACAGCACCTAACCATTTCCCCAACGTAGGATCGGATCTTTCTGTTCCAAGCCCTAATGATTCGTATTTTACCGTTGCAACGCAAGCAGAGTACAATGCATTGGGTTATAGAGACCAGATCTATTACACTGGAATCAAAAACACCATACAATATTTACTTCAGTCTCCCACAAATCAATCTGCCACCTTACAATATAATCCGGATGCCACTTACGCAATTGTAGTAAACGCTAACCCATCAGCCAGTGCTGCTGCCGGGTCTTGTACTATTTGTGGCCCCCAATCAATGAGGAGCTGTCTCAAAGAAATAAAAAAACGGGTAGATGATAACGGTGGCAGGCCCATTGCCGCAACAGTTACCATTACTACGCATTGCCCTATTGGAATCGGCATAGAAATTACATTCATCCCCCTCTCAAAACCACGGGTGTCGCCTACTGAAGATGGCGGTACATTGGTAGAAACGTTTACGCCGCCTATTACCTATTCAAATGCTGAATTTGAATCCTACATTCAAACGGTTAAAACCTGGGTTACTAACCATATTGACGACCCCATTCTCGGTGGGCCGGTTTCTTTCCCAGGCGGGTGGAGCCAGCAGCAGCTGCTCAATTACATTAATATATACAATAGCGTAAATCATACTAATGACGTTTTCCAAACCCAGTTGGAATATTACGTGAGAAATACCATGCAACCGATAGATATGCAATAAATCACCAAATAAAAAAGAGGCCGTTCCAAATTGAATTGGGACGGCCTCTTACTTTCAGTACTCAATTACCTATTTTATAAAGAAACTTTCCTGTTGCCTGATGTCTTCTGAAGAAGAACCGATCATTACACTGAACTCACCGGGTTCTAACACAAACTTCATATCGCGGTTATACAACTTCAATTCTTCACGGGGTATGGTAAATGAAACTGTTTTGGTTTCGCCGGCTTGCAAGTGTATCCGGTCAAAACCTTTCAACAGTTTTTCGTAGGTGGTTACAGAACTCAACACATCCCGCATGTAACATTGCACCACTTCATCGCCGGCCAGCTTACCGGTATTGGTAACATCAACGGTTACAGCAATGGGATCAGCAGCTGCGTTTATTGTAAGATTCTTGTAGCCAAAGCTGGTATAACTTAAACCAAAACCAAAGGGATACAACAAACCTTTTATTCTTGCATGCTCGCCTTCGTCGCTTTGCGCGCCGGGTTTGCTGGGGAAGTTATAAGGTAATTGTCCAACCGATTTTGGCCAGGTAAGCGTGAGTTTACCACCGGGGTTGTAATCGCCAAACAATACGTCGGCAATGGCAGTACCGCCTTTTACACCGGGATAACCGGCGTAAATAATACCATCCACATTTTTATCGATCCAGTTAATGCTCATAGGTTGTGTGCCCAGCAATACCACTACCACCGGTTTGCCGGTTGCTTTAATGGCCTTTACCAGCTCCAGCTGATGACCGGGCAGGTCGAGACTGGTGCGGCTTTTGTTCTCGCCAGCGGTTTGGGTATTTCCGCCTAAAACAACAACCGCCAATTGCGCCTGTTTGGCAATTTGTACGGCTGAATCAAGCGTCGCCTGTTCTTTGGCATCCAGCGGCTCGGGCAAGATCTCACTTTCCGGCCAGTGTTTATCAACCAGGTTGGCGCCTTTTGCATACAGCACTTTATCAGTACCCAGTTTTGCCTGAATGCCCTGCAAAATGTTTACACTGGGCGATCCCAACGGGCCATAATGCGTATGTGCATAATCGTCGTCGGTGGCGTTGGGACCAATCACGGCTACTTTATCCAATGCTTTTGAAATAGGAAGCATATTGTTACCATTCTTTAACAGCACTACGCATTCGCGTGATGCCTGTAATGCCACCTGCTGACTGGCATCGCTGTTCACTACCTTCCTCGTTTCTGCTGCACTTTCAATATATGGATGATCGAATAATCCCAATCTGAATTTCACGCGCAGCACATCGGCCACGCGGTGGTTGATGGTATCCATGGGTATGCGGCCTTCTTTCACCAATTGACGCAGGTAGATAATAATACTATCGGGCGCCCGGAAGGTGGTGCGCACATTCATACCA
>CBIMFG010001245.1:0-2125 GCA_966243125.1 uncultured Niastella sp. | reverse complement strand
TTTGCCAATGCCGACCGGTCGACCAAAATATACGGCGCCAGCATTGGTGGCCCCATCATTAAGGACAAACTGTTTTTCTTTGCCAATTTTGAATCAGAAAAAAGATCCCAGCCTGGTCAAACGTATGTAGCTAAAACAAGCCCAACTGATAGTGATCCCAACGCTACCTCCGTATTAGCCAGTGATCTTGATGCAGTAAGAAACTACGTAAAAAATACTTTTAATTTCGACCCCGGCGAATACCAGGGTTACAATTTTGAAACCGACAATAAGAAATTTCTGGCCCGGGTTGACTGGAATATTAGCAACAAACATCGTTTAACCCTTCGCTATACTACTTCTGAAACCAATGACGATGATATGGTGAATGCATCGAGCGTAACCGGTGTTTCAGCTAACCGCATCAACAACAGCCGCCGCGGTGGTACAACCGGAGGTATGGCCTATACCGGCACCAATTTCAAGAACAATGTGAAAGTATGGTCGGGCGTAGCAGAATTGAACTCTACCTTTAACAGCAGGTGGAGCAACCAGTTAATAGCCTCTTACACCAGCAATAACCTGGTACGTATACCCAACCTCAACGCACCATTTGTAGATATTATGCGCGATGCCAACAACGTGTATATTTCCTTAGGCACCGATCTTTTTTCTTATAAGAATGAAATAGAAGATAAAGCATTTAATATTGCCAACAACGTTACTTATAACCTGGGTACCCATACCATTACGGGCGGAGTCAGCTTCGATGCCATGAAGTTCGCCAACTCTTTCACCAGCGCCGGCGGCCCTGCTTATTACCGGTATAATTCCTTAAATGATTTTCTTACCGATAAAGCACCTGCAGTATTTGCAGTAGCCTTCGACCCCACCAATCCGCTTGGTATAAAAGTACCGGAAGCCAGGTTTTCGCAACTGGGCTTTTATGTACAGGATATGTATGCCATCACCAATCAGTTGAAAATTACCTATGGCTTGCGCATGGACCTTCCCATGTATCCTTATACCCCACCCAGCAATCCGAAGCTGGCCGAACAGGTATTTAAAGATGAGAACGGACAGAATGAACAATTCGACGTTAGCAAGTGGCCCAATCAAAAACCGCTGTGGTCGCCGCGCCTTGGTTTTACCTATGACGTGAAGGGTAATAAATCGCTTATCGTCCGCGGTGGTACCGGGATCTTTACCGGCCGCATTCCTTTCATCTGGTTAGTGAACCAGGTGGGTGACAATGGAGTGATCCGTGCGTTGTACCAGCCCACTGCTCCTGCTGACCTGGCCACTATCCATTATAACACCGACAGAACAACCTATATTCCCAAAACGCCATTAAAGGTAGGCGATAGCATTCTACCGGGCTCCTCATTCAGTGCAGCCGCAAAGGATTTTAGAATGCCGCAGGTATGGCGTTCTAACCTGGCTGTTGACAAACGCTTCGCCAACAACTTTACTGCCACACTCGAAGCTATCTATACAAGGCAGATCAACAACGTGTATTTCCGCAACGCCAACCTGGGTCCTGAATCAGGCAAAATAGCTAACGGCGGTGATACCCGGCCCATATTTAACAACGCTGCAGCTGCAAGACCTGTTCCGGGAGTTAACCAGATGATCGTTATGGATAACATCAACAAAGGTTACAGCCTGTCATTAACGGCGCAGTTACAAAAATCCTTTGCCAATCATTGGGAAGGGGGCATTGCATATACTTATACGCTGGCCAAAGAAGTGGCCATTGGTAGTTCAGACCAAAGCGGCAGCGGTTTCAATACCAATAACATTACCTTCAACCCCAATAAACCCGATATCGGTTATTCCAACTATTCCATTCCACACCGCATTGTGGCCAATGGATCGTACCGCCTGGAATATGCCAATAATAAAATGGCCACTACCTTCAGCGTGTTCTATACAGCACAACCACAGGAACGGTACAGCTTTCGCTACGGTGGTGATATAAATGGCGATGGCCAAAGCAATGATGTACTATATATACCAAAAGACCCTTCAGAAATTACGTTTGTAGAAAATGCCACTTTAAATAACAGAACATATACTGCACAACAACAAAGCGATGCATTCTTTGCCTTCATCAACAACGATAAATATCTGAGAGAACATAAAG
>CBIMFG010001244.1:0-2126 GCA_966243125.1 uncultured Niastella sp. | reverse complement strand
CCAGGTTAATAGCCAACCGGTTCAGCGCATACGAACGCGTGCGGGTTTCGTCTTTACTGTAAGTAATAATAGCCGTGGAATTAGCAGGCCTGAACGCTTCATTTACGAGGCTCAATAAAAATGTAAACAAACAAATGAGCGGAAATGATCTCATTTGCCCCAGCACCATAAACAACACACCGCCGCCGCCTAAGGTGATCAGTTGTACGGGATAAAAGCCAATACGATCCGTTAGTTTACCGCCCAGGAAACCACCGGTTACGGCACCCAGGCCAAACAGGGCCATCACAAAACCTGCCTGCCCAATGCTGTAACCCATTGACGGACTGGTAAGATAAATTGTCATGAAGGGAAGCACCATGGTGCCGCTGCGGTTCACCAACATTACAAACGACAGCCACCAGGTTGAAGGAGACAATCCGCTATAGGCGCTCTTGTATAGAGAAAGTGTTCTGGTTATCATGTGACGCATTATAAAAAAAATACCCGTCCCGGCTGAACCGGAACGGGATGCAATTTATAATAAATCTCAAGCAGACAGGGGAAAAACTTAACTACCAGAATTGCCAAACACTTTTTTCAGGATATCAGTTACACGGGCAGCAGGATCTTTGCGAATCTTTTTTTCTTCCTCAGCTACCTGAAAGAACATACCACCCAATGATTTTTCGGTTACATAACCTGCTAAATCGGGGTTGATCTTTGTAAAGGTAGTTGGGAGTTTATTGTACGCATCAAATACTGTTTTCCAGTATGAAGTAGCGGCTGTTTTTTGCAGTGCGGTATCAATAACAGGACGGAATGCTGCAGTAAGCGCTGCGGTTGTTTTTCCACGCAGGTAACCGGTAGCTGCAGTATCAGCACCTTTTAAAATACCCAATGCATCGTTTATGCTCATGCTTTTAATAGCGTTCACAAATATAGGTGCGGCAGATTTGCTGGCATCTTCAGCAGCACGGTTCATTGATAAAATAGCATTATCAACCAGTTTGCCCATACCTACACTACGTAAGGCTGTTTCTACTTTTTTTGCTTCAGGAGGCATTAACACCTTAATAGCAGCATTGGCAAAAAAACCATCCACTGCAGATAATTTACTGGCGCCGTTTGTTGCGCCAACGCTTAATGCGTCTTTTAAACCTGCAACAATTTCATCGGAAGTTAAGCTGGTACCAGTGGTACTGCCGGTAGCCTTACTCAGCACACTACTTGCTTTTTTCAACAAACTACTTTGTGCAAAAGATGCAACACTTGTAAGCAACAACAGGGGTAAAACTATTCTTTTCATAGAGATATTCATTAAATAATTCAGCTAAAATAACGTGTTAAATGATAAAAAGTTGTTAAGCAACAGGGTTATTTATCCCATATAAAATGTTCAGCCTTAGGCATATTTTCAAATACATGGTTTACTGTATCTGGCGGAACCGTGAGTTTGCGCTGCAGCACATCCATCCAGGCGCCGTCAACAGTAAGAATGGCAGCAATTTCATCGCCATTTTTCCTAATATAATGCTGAATGGTCCACCGCGAAAAATCGGGTCGCGTTTTCAGCAACTGTACGTCAATAGTTATGACGTCACCCATTCTGATTTCTTTCTTAAAAACACATTCTTCTCTAAATAAAATGGGCCCAAAATGGTGTTTTACCATAAATGAGGGCGTTAACCCATGTTCGCCCAGAAACAACACCCGCACATACGCACCAAAATCATAATATACGGAATGCCGTAAATGAAAATTGGGATCCAGATCAGACCAGCGAATATCGAGAGGTTTAATATATGCACTCATAAAATTTATATAAAATGATTCCAGCAAAATTAGTCAGTTATCAATATTATTAGTACTTTTTCAACACACTCCTTTTTTTGTGCGATCATTAACTGCCATTATATGTTTAACCGCCTTTTTTGCCCTTCAGTATGGCAAACTGGTTAGCTATTGGCATTGCCGCATCGCTTCTATTTATACAGCCACTGCTTGTGATTGCGTACAGCAATTAACAGACAACCACAAAGACACTGCGCATCATTCCTCAACTATCCTAAAAGAAAAAATAGAAGAAGTAGTATTGTTTCATGAACAGCTGCAAGAGCAACAACCCATTACAACAGCTGTTACTT
>CBIMFG010001243.1:0-2128 GCA_966243125.1 uncultured Niastella sp. | reverse complement strand
GTTAAACAGCAATCCCTACCCGTTAACCTGGTCGTGGGATTTTAACAACGGACAAACCGCCACCACCCAAACGCCGCCGCTGGCGATCTTTAATAAGGCGGGTACTTACAATGTATCGCTCACCATCACCAATTCGTACAATTGCTCAAATACAGTTGTTCATCCCGTTGTCATTCATCCGTTACCACCTATTGATGCAGGCAGGGATATTGTAGTGTGCCGCGATCAACCCAAACTGTTACAGGCCTCAGGTGCGGTAAATTATAAATGGACCTCAACAGGTAACCTGTCGTGCAACACCTGCAGCAGTACCATGGTGAACCCCGTTTCAACCGTAAAGTATTACGTGGAAGGGGAGAGCGCGTTTGGCTGTAAGGCTACCGACTCGGTGCTGGTAACCGTACAGCAACGGTTTACAGTGGCAGCCAATAGCGGCGATACCCTTTGTACCGGCGAAACCTATCGGTTGCAGGCCAGCGGCGCCGACTTGTATACCTGGACGCCGGCTTCGGGCTTAGACAATGCCCATTCAGCCGCGCCCAATGCTACCCCGCAGGCTACCACGCTGTACCAGGTAATAGGAAAAGATCAGTACAATTGTTTTGCCGATACGGCGTATGTACCGATTGTAGTATACCCATATCCAACATTAACGCTGGAAAAAGAAAAGACCGTAATTGTAGGTACTTCGGTAACGTTGCAACCTACCATTTCGGCAGATGTTATCAGCATCAACTGGTCGCCCGCCACCTGGCTTAGTTGCGACAATTGCGCCGCGCCGGTAAGCAGCCCCAAACAAACCATTCAACATAAATTGGCGGTGGCCAACCAGGGCGGCTGTGTAACCGAACAGGCCATTACGCTTTTTGTGGTGTGTAACGGCGAAAACATTTTTGTGCCGAATACCTTTTCACCTAATGCCGATAATAACAACGATCTGTTTTACCCAAGAGGAAAAGGCATTTCGTACATCCAGCGGTTCCGCGTGTACAATCGCTGGGGCGAGGAAGTATTTAAACAACTGGCTTTTTATACCAACGATGCTTCAAAAGGATGGAACGGCATGTATAAAGGCGCCCCGGCAAAAGAAGACGTTTATGTGTATGTGGTGGAAGTGGTTTGTGAAAACGGACAAGCGCTTACGTTTAAAGGTGATGTGACGTTGATTAGATAGTTGACGAGTTAACAAGTTAACAAGTTGACCAGTTGATCAGTTGACCAGTTGACCAGTTGACCAGTTTTTGATAAAAATCTGTATCAAGCTATGAAAACTCTTTTCAAAACAATTATAATAAGCCTGGTATTAATAAAAAATACCCAGGCGCAGGACATCCATTTCTCGCAGTTTTTTGAGGCGCCGCTGTTACGGAATCCTTCACTGGCCGGGGTGTTTGATGGCGATGTACGGTTGCAGATCGTGTACCGCGACCAGTGGAAAAGCGTTACGCCCAATTCATTTCGTACGGCTTCCATTAATGGCGAGTATAAAATGCCGGTTGGGGGCAGCGATGATTTTTTCACGGTAGGCGGCCAGGTGCTGCTGGATAAAGCCGGCTCTGCCGTTCAGTCAACCACGCATTTGCTGCCGGTTGTAAATTATCATAAGTCGCTTAGCACCAAAAGAACGAGTTATCTCTCTTTAGGATTTATGGGTGGCTGGGTGCAGAAAAGTATCGACTATTCCAAAATAACTACCAACAACCAGTATATTGATAACAACTTTAACCCGGGGATGGCCACCGGTGAAAACATAACCAACCCCACCATTGGTTATCTGGATGGTAGCGTAGGCATGAATTTCAATACCTCTTTAGGCAGCGAGTACCAGCACCTGTTTTTTATTGGCGCCGCCTATCATCATTTTAACCGGCCTAAAACCTCGTTGTACCGCGATGCAGCTATTGAGTTGCATCCCAAATATGTTTTTTCAACCGGGCTTAAATACCTCCTGGATGATTTCCACAGTGTCACGCTTCACGGCGATGTATTTGTACAGGGTGCTTCCAAAGAAATTATTGGCGGCGGCTGGTATTCCCAGATCCTGGGCGATTTTCCCGACGACCCGGCCTATGTGCTGCATGGCGGGCTTTTTATTCGCTATCAGGATGCCATCATTCCCGTTATAAAA
>CBIMFG010001242.1:0-2131 GCA_966243125.1 uncultured Niastella sp. | reverse complement strand
GGGCGTTCGATCTTTACATTCATTTCGCCAAGCAATTCAATAAGCAGGTTTACATCTAATATGTCGGGAATATTGGTGATGGTTACTTTTTGGCCGGTAAGCAATACGGCACTGATAATTTGCAGGGCTTCGTTTTTGGCGCCTTGCGGAACAATTTCACCTTTTAACTTTTTACCACCGATGACTTCGAAAGAATTCATAGTTACTGTTTCCTGGGTTTTATTTCCAAACGGAATAATAAGCTGCAAATATAAAACCCCGACAATAGGTTTTACTGTCGGGGTTTTTATTTATTATTTATTCTTTTATGAATTGGGGAAGAGCCGGAATTTTATTTATACCGTTTCTTGAACTTGCCACCGCCACGGTCGTTACGGTTATCACGTCCGCCGCCACGATCATCACGTCCGCCACGGCCACGATCATCGCGTCCACCACGGCCCTGGAATTTTCCTCCGCCACCACGTTTATCGCGGTAATCGCCATAGCCGCCACGATCGCGATCGCGGTTATCGCTTGGGCGATGCTGGCGTACATATGGTGTATTGGTAAAGGTGAGCTGACCTTCAGTAATGTTGGTCAATTCGCCCTGTATAGCATCGTCGTGCACGGTTTCTTTATGCCAGTTATTATAGGCCAGCTTCATATAATAAGCAATGGCATTGGCAAAACCCTGTCTTTTTTCTCCTTGCTCTTCTTTCAACGCCTTATTGATAACCAGTTCCAAGTTTTTACCAAGGTGTGAGAACTTGGGATACCGCTTGGGATAGCCCAACGGATCTGGTTTTGATTTTAAAGTTTCCCGGGTGGGAATGGGGTAGGGGGATTCGATCGCCAATTTAAAATCGGAGATAAAGAACAGGTGATCCCATAATTTATGTCTGAAATCTTCTACATTCTTTAAGTGGGGGTTCAGAAATCCCATCAGTTCAATCACCGCATAGGCATTCCGCTGGCGGGTTTCCTGATCTTCGATCGTCAGCAGGTATTCAATCATTTTTTGAATATGCCTTCCATACTCACGCATCGCCAGGTGGTTCCTGGTCGTGTTGTACTCCATCTTTTCTATACTACTAATACTCATTCTATAAATATAAGATTAACAAAAGTAACAAAGTAAATTTAGAAAAAGAAAAGGCCTTTGTTGGCCTTTCCTTAAAAGGGATTGGTTTTTCCACAGGTTAATGAGGTATATCCAGGCCACCAATGATTTGGGGATTGTGTTTATAGCTGCAAATAACGCCTTAATGAAGATTAGCTTTGATCAGAGAGTCATTCGGAGGATATCGAAAAAGAATTCGGTAAAGGTTTATTATAAATCTGGGAAGATTTTGTAGCGTTTTGCCCAAATTATCAAATAAACTTGTATCTGCCAACGGGTTAGTACCCTATTTTTTGGGCCGTATTTTGTGCAATACGTGTATTGTTAAAAACGTATATATGAGTTAACAATTCACACCGAAAGGTGGTTTAATTTACATTTACACAATATGAACAGTTGGTCAGGTACCAAAACCTATTAAAAATCGGTGTACTTTTGCGGTTCAAAATATAAAAAACTGATAATCAAATAAAATGAGGCAATCGAGAATAACTATTGATGTAGCGCTTGACGATAAAAACATTCCTGAGTCAATATTGTGGAATGCTACCGACAGTACTGCCAATAATGCTCAAAAGGCCAGGGCCATGATGCTGTCTTTTTGGGATGGCGGCGATAAATCGGCTTTGCGTATGGATTTGTGGACCAAAGAAATGATGGTGGATGAAATGGCCGATTTTTATTATCAGACTATAATGACGATGGCCGATAGCTTTGAGCGGGCCACACACCAGGCCGAACTGGTTGAGATGATGAAAACCTTTGCCAAGGATTTTTATGGCAAATTTCGCGACATTCAACTGAAAGAAAATAAATTGTAATCTCAAAAAGCCGCATATGAACTTAGAACAAAAGATCATGGCTGAGCTGAAAACAGCCATGCTGGCCAAAGACGAAAAAGCACTGCGTAGTTTACGTGCCATTAAAGCTGCCATTCTGTTAGCAAAAACCTCAGAAGGCGCAAGCGGCGATTTGAAAGAGGAAGATGAGATAAAAATATTGCAGAAGCTGGTAAAACAGCGCCGGGAT
>CBIMFG010001241.1:0-2135 GCA_966243125.1 uncultured Niastella sp. | reverse complement strand
TGGAATGATGTCTTGTATTTCATTAGCTCGGGCGGTAACGCGTTGCAGCAATATGATGAATACAAAAAGGTAGAAGTAATTGATGATGTGTTTCGTATTAACAGCCGGCGCATAGCCATGCGACATCGCATGCACATTGGCACCATTGTAAGCGAGGCTATGATGAAAGTGAAATTTGTAAGCGGTGGTTTTATTGGAGTAATAGAAGAATGGTTCATCACCCGTTTATCGCCCGGCGATGTGTTTACCCTCGCAGGCCGTCAACTGGAGTTGGTGACCATCAAAGATATGACAGCCCTGGTGCGAAAATCGAACGCAAAGAAATCTATAGTACCCAGCTGGCAGGGCGGCCGCATGCCCTTAAGTGCCAACTTAGGAAAGAAGTTGCGGGAGAAGTTTGAGGAAGCGAGAGATATACAAGTAGAGAGCAAAGGAAAGCCAGCAAGTAGTCGCAAACTTCAAAAATCGGGCGCCCACTCCCCACTGACCACTCATCACTCACCTGATATTGAGTTACAGGTGCTTGAGCCCTTATTCAAATTACAGGAAACCCTCTCCCACGTACCCGGCGCCAATGAATTATTAATAGAACATATTGAAACCAAAGACGGTTACCATCTCTTTGTGTATCCGTTCGAAGGGCGGCTGGTGCATGAAGCCATGGCAGCTATTCTGGCCTGGCGCATCAGTAAAATAACGCCCATTACCTTTTCCTTTGCAATGAATGATTATGGGTTTGAACTGTTGAGCGATCAACCTATACCGGTTGATGATACCAATGTTTACGAGCTGTTCACAGCAGATAATCTACTGACTGATATTCAACGCAGTGCGAATGCAACAGAAATGGCAAAACGAAAATTCCGCGATATCGCAGTTATTGGCGGACTGATTTTTCAGGGTTATCCCGGTGAGCAAAAGAAAGCAAGACATTTGCAATCGTCGGCCTCATTATTATTCAATGTATTTTCAGAATACGAGCCTGGTAATTTGCTCTTAAGACAAGCTTATCAGGAAGTGTTCGATCAGCAGATGGAAGAAGTACGGTTACGCAATATGTTGGAAAGAATACAACAATCCCAGATCATTATAACATTTCCCCAGCAGTTAACCCCATTCTGTTTTCCGATAAAAGTAGACAGTATGCGGGAAAATCTCACATCGGAAAAACTGGAAGACCGGGTAAAAAGAATGCAGGCACAATTAGGAAGTTAACTCTAAGTTCTTAGTTTTCAGTTCAGAGTTCAGTATTGCCGCGCAGAAGTGTATTGCGGCTTATAGCTTGCAGCTTGAAGCTGTCTTTTTTCCACATTATCCCAAAATGAGAAAATCAATTTCTCTTTTCAGGGGAGTTAGGGCGCAAAAAAATGCCTGCCTTTTATTGCCGTACCGATATGCACGTAAAAAAAGCAGGCATAAGAAATTTACTCACGAGCTCAACCAACAACGTTTAAATACTTTTCAGAGGATCATAAGGTTTGTGAACAAGGACGCTCTGAAACAGATTCCATAAGCTAGGGATTAATACGAGCCAAAACAGCCAGGCCTTTCCCAGGAATTGATGTGGGTACGCTGTTTTCTAAGGTGTACGGGAATGTCGGGAATGGATACGTGTTTTTACAGGGACTATATATTGACTAAAAGTAAAAGGCGAAAAAGAAGTTGATTGACATTGGATTTCACCGGTTTTACTGGATATTGGAAATGACTTTTGGACGGTTGAATTCTAAGGACTCTGGACGATACGAGGTTGCCAATCCCCGTCAATCAACTTGGACCCAAAAATAGGTGTTGACAAGAATGTGGAAAAGAGCATTAATGCTCTTTTTTATTTATTCGGTTTTTACTTCCAAAACTAGTAATATTCACATACTCACAGAGTGCTATAACTACCTACCCATAGTAAACCTACCTTTCAAAATGTTTATAAGTATTATCCGAAATAATATAATTTCGTAAAAATGCTATAGTATTTGTCACGAAAATTTAAGACTTTGGGCCCGAATTTGAACGTCGTGTAAAACGGCGTTTTTAGGATCCCTTATCTTATTAAAAACAATACAACCCGCATGAAAAAACCTGACACCGAAGGCGTTATTAAAGTAGCTATTGCAGACGACCATGCCCTGTTCAGG
>CBIMFG010001240.1:0-2135 GCA_966243125.1 uncultured Niastella sp. | reverse complement strand
CTGCGCCGATCCACTCCGCTTTGCATTACCCAAAGTCCCTGCAACCGCGAAGCGGTTGCGGCTTTATTATTTTGTCCGATCCCCCGAGCAAGCTCGGGTCGCTGCCAAAATAATAAAGCCCCGCACTTCGTGCGAGGCCTTTGTTGCCCGACCTGGATTCGAACCAAGACAAACTGAACCAAAATCAGTTGTACTACCATTATACTATCGGGCAGCCTTGTTCCCTTTTGTAAAGGGAGTGCAAATGTAGAGGGTTTTGTTGTTTCTCCCAAATGAAAGTGGCATAAATTCTTTATTTTTCAGAAGATTTTTTTTCACGAGCTTCTGGTTTGTAACCAATTACCTTATCAATATAAAGTCACATGAGCACATTTAATCGTCGTTCCTTTCTCCAGCGTGTCAAAGTTTTTTCTGCTGGTACGGCTTTGAGCGCTTTAACCCAACCTGCCTGGAGCCGCAATTTGCACCAGGCCCTTGCTACTGCCAGCAATAAACCGCCGGGCGATCTTGCTTCAGATGAGGATTTCTGGCGTTTTATTCAGCAATCTTATACGGTTTCCCCTGCCATCATCAATTTAAACAATGGCGGCGTAGCGCCTTCGCCCATTCCCGTACAGGAAGCCATGAAGCGCAATTTCGACCAGGTAAATGAAGCGCCCAGCTACTACATGTGGCGTATTATGGACCAGGGCCGTGAACCCCTGCGCCGTAACCTGGCCCGCATCGCCGGCTGCGACCCCGAAGAAATTGCCATTCAACGTAATGCATCGGAGGCCTTGGAAACCATCATCTTTGGCCTGCCCCTGAAAGCAGGCGATGAAGTAGTGCTTTCCAAACAGGATTATCCCAATATGATCAATGCCTGGAAACAACGCGAACAACGGGATGGCATTAAACTCGTGTGGGTAGATCTGCAATTACCCAGTGAAAACACCGATGAACTGGTAAAAACGTATACCCAGGCCTTTACGCCCCAAACCAAAGTAGTACACCTTACTCATGTTATTAATTGGAACGGGCAAATATTGCCTGTGCGTAAAATTGCCGATGCCGCTAATTTAAGGCACATCGAAGTGGTGGTAGATGGCGCTCATAGCTTTGCTCATTTTCAATTCAATGTGGCCGATCTGGGAGCCGATTATTTTGGCAGCAGTTTGCACAAATGGCTCAGCGCCTGTATTGGGGTAGGGGTGCTGTATGTAAAAAAAGAAAAGATCAAAAACCTGTACCCGTTATTTGCAGGCCCCGATGCACGGGCCGATGACATTCGCAAATTTGAACACCTGGGTACCCGACCCTTTTTTATTGAACAGGCCGTAGGTAAAGCCATTGAGTTTTATGAAATGATTGGCGCCGAACGCAAGGAGCAGCGATTGTTGTACCTGAAAAATTACTGGATGCATAAGGTAAAAGATATTCCAAACATTCAGTTAGGTACTTCTATGAAACCGGGTTTTGGCTGCGCCATCGGACTGGTGCATTATAATGTACCAGGTTGTACTCCGGCCGACCTGGACCTTTACTTATGGAACAAATTTAAAATTCATACCACCAACGTTAATTGGGAAAACATCAAAGGTGTGCGTATAACCCCCAACGTGTATACGACTACAAAACAGTTAGATGTGCTGGTAGAGGGAATTAATGAATTTGTGAGAACCTGGAAGAAGAAGTAGGAGGTAAGAAGCAGGAAGTATGAAGATCGCGGTTTTCATACTTCCTGTTATATTGTTATTAGCTAACTTTTACCAAGAAGACATGTTTCCGGCCCTTATTTACCAACATATACTGACCGTGGAGTAATAAAGATGGGGTAACATTTAATTGCGCATCTTCCACCTTTTTGCGGTTGATGCTTACACCGCCACCCTGCACCATTTTACGGGCTTCGCCTTTGCTGGGGAAGATCTTTGTTTCGGCCAGAAAGGTTACCACGTCAACGCCTGCCTGCACTTTTGATAATTCATAGTCAAATTGTTGAACCCCTTCCAGGTTTTGCAGGTCTTCTATACTCAACGATTCAGCCGGCGCCTCCTTTTGTTCAAAGAGTTTTTTAGTAGTTTCCAGCGCTGCCGTTAAACCAGCTTCGCCATGTACAAAAACAGTCACTTCTTTAGCCAGCGTTTTTTGTAATA
>CBIMFG010001239.1:0-2136 GCA_966243125.1 uncultured Niastella sp. | reverse complement strand
CGTTTTCTGGCGCTTGTACATTTATTTACTACTTCTGACACAGCCCTTATCAGCATTCATTATCTGACCATACAAGTAGCCTTATTATACTTCTTTTTTACGCTCCGGTATTTCTTTCCGCTCCGCAACGGCATCAGTCATGCATTGTTTGTATTACTGTTATTTAATCCGGTTACTTTATACCTCAGTAATTATGTGAGCAGTGATGCCATTTTTGCGAGTGTGAGCATTGCCTGGTTTACGTTGTTGATCTGGCTTATTAACAGGCCTACCTGGAAACGGCTTATAATAATGGCTGCTTACCTGTACATGCTGTTTCAGTTTCGTTATACAGCGTTGTACCTGCCGGCAGTAGCTATACCGGCTGTATTATTCAGCCGGCAGAACTGGCTGTTCAAGGTTGTAGGAATTGTGCTGGTAGTGGCGCCTATGTACTTAGGCATGCAACATATTAAAACCCTCACCGAAAAGGATACCGGAACCCGGGTATTCTCTGCCTTTGGAGGCTGGATGGCTGCCAACAATGCTTTGCTGATGTATCCCCATATAAAAGTGGAGGATAAGGACCTGCCTACAGCCGATTGCATTGCGTTCAACAAAATAGTGAAACAGTATTTTGACACGTTGCCTGCATCGGCAAGGCCCGGCCCTGTTGATTTGTTATGGATCAACAATTCGCCGCTGAAAACCTATATGCACGTCTTGCAAAAACAAAAGAAGATCAACGGGTATTTCAGAGCGTGGCATGCAGTAGCGCCTGTTTTTACGCAGTACAGCAATACCCTGATGCTACAGCACCCGGGCGCTTATATTCATTATTTTATCTGGCCTAATTCGAAGGTATTTTTTCTACCACCGCTGGAGTGTTTCCGTTCCTATAACGAACAGAAAAGCACGGTGGATTCTGTAGCCATAAAATGGTTCAGGTATAAGAGCAACCGGGTAACCTGTATTAATAAAACTATTCAGGCTACCATACTCAGCCCCATGCCTGTATTGTGGCTGCTGTCGAATATAGTTTTTTGCGGAGGGCTGGTTCTCGTATTGTTCCGGGCCAAACGATACAAGTTGTCACCCGCCCTGGTACGCACACTATTAATAGCCGGCGCTTTCTGGGGCACTCACTTTTGTTTCAGCATTTATGCCTCCTCAATCGTTTTCCGGTATCAGTATTTTCCGATGGTTGTAACCATCTCTTTTTCACTAATACTGATCAACATTATTACCACTCATTATCGCAATAAGCCCGTGTCCACAATGTAACATGTAACAAAACTGCCTTACACCAGGCCTTGTGCATTTTTTCAATAACACCCAGGCTATGTCCGTTTTTGGCCATAAATGGTTTTATAGAATCATTTATAACGGCGGTAAAGGCAATTACATATCGCATAGGAATAGACGGTGCTGCATCGGCGTTATCTGTTTTATTCTTTTTGGCCGACATATGCCGTAAACCAATCTCATGCTGATAATTCAACCAATCCTGGTCGTATGGTTTATAGCAAAGGTCCATGATCCATTGCTTGAACCGTTCTTTTACTTTTGCTTTATATTCTTCATCAATTTTACCAGCATCATTTTTAAAATAGTACGCCAAATGCGGCATAGAACTGATAACCCCTCGCCACATATTTACTATGGACTCGGTTTGCGGCTCCAGCACATCGCCCGCCATTCGTAAATACTTTTGATCGTCTGAATCGAGGGTAATGGTTTGTTTCAACAGATCCAGCTCTTTTATAGTAACCGGTGAGGTGGCCAATTCATTTGCACCATAATCGTACCCGGCGATATTGTCCACTATTGTTTCCATAACTAATTGTTTTTATTTGCTTTAAACAATTCTTAAAAAACCGTACCATCTGTAATGGCCAACATGGCAGGAAAAAAAATACCCAGCAGAATAGGGATGGTAAAAGTTGTAAGATGTTTGGGTAACAATTTCTATTAAATAGAGGCCTTGTAAATTTGATTGCGCCCGTTGTAAGTATATCAATATAGTACTACAATACTATAATGGCTAATTATAGTACTACAGTACTATATTCATGAATTATAGTGCTGCAGTACTATATCCGTCTTAATAACTCACCACGCCGATGTTTTAACATCGGCAATCCGCGACACGGGAAC
>CBIMFG010001238.1:0-2143 GCA_966243125.1 uncultured Niastella sp. | reverse complement strand
AATCCACCCAAATGGTCTTGTCTTTCTGGTTCCCCTGGGCATCACGAAATCTTTCAGTGTGTGCTACCGTAAAATTCATTACTGTTTTCCCATTCACATTGTTGGTAACACAATCTTTTCCCAGGTTGCCGATTACTTGTAACTTAATCATACTTAATAAATTTAGCGTCGTACTTAAATATTGTTTTGTCTGGCAAATTAAGACATAATGTGATAATTCGATAATTAGCTAATGTGATAATGGGAGAGAACTTTCCCGAAATTATTAACATTCTAAAATATGTAGCCTATACAAATTCTATTGTCTGTCGTATCTGTATTTAATTATCACATTATCAAATTATCACATCAGCTAATTATTCTTCATTGCGCCCCGAACCAGGCTCAATAATTCGCCCAAAGAAAATAGCATTCATAAATAATTTGGTTCCACCCAGCCAAAAAGCCCTGAAGTTGGGATTATCGGCAATGGAAATTACGCGGCCATTGCCGAGCGAGTTTACTAAAACGGCTGCAGAATTTTTTATAGCGTCGTAATTTTCTTTTGTCACAAAGCCACTTTGCAAGGGCTTGTCGCCATACACCAATGGGTTGGAATAAGGATTTTTATTTCGTTCGGGATAAACAGCATTGGCTTTAAACAGATCAACAAACGGATAGTTATAGCCGTAAGCCAGCGGGTGCGAAAGATCAGTAGTTGCTCTGAAAATGGCGCCATTCATTTTTTGTGCACCGGTGCGGTATTCGCGTTCGGCATAAGTAACCTGTTTGGTAGTATCTTCTTTTGGCTTTTTAAAAGTAACATTGGTAAACCCGTTTTGGGCTGCCCATTGAACGGCTTCTTCAGTAACAATGAAGGTGCCGCCAGCCTGGATCCAGCTGCGCAGTTTTTCTTTGTCGATGTTATTGTAAGTGCCGCCCACCATAATCAGGGTGTTGTATTTATTCAGATCGCAGCGATTAAAAACAGGTACTTCCAAATGTGTACTGGGCATGTTAAACTGTTGATCGAGCAAATACCAGATCTCGCCGGCATCGGTTGCGTTCACACCACTGCCGGTTAGCATGGCAATGGATGGCTGTGCTACGGGCCGCATTTTCCAACTGCCCAAATCGCTGCCATTGGTGGCGTTGCCTGTTTGCAGGGCATAGGCGGTAATACCATTTTGTTCAACCGTGGTTTTTACCAGTTCGTATAGTTTGTCGGCATCCATGGTTTGTGTTTTTACCGGAATGCAAATGGTGCCGTATTTAAACTGGTGACTGCCATTGTTAACGGGTATCTCAAAAATACCTGCCGAAGCACGGGTTATAACACCGGCCTCCTGTAACGCATACAAGGCGCGGGGTGCATAATATTCATCCCATTCAAACAGATACGCATAATTGCTTTTGCCACCGGCAACAGTTCCTGTGGTGGCAACGGAATTATCAACCTTGCTGCCCAGCAGCGAATTATTAAAACGGGTAGTATTCAATTCTGCATAAGGTAAACCAAAGGCCAGTGGCAAGGTCCAGGCGGTAATGTCGTAAAACAGGCTGTCTTTGTAGGAGAGCGTTTTATCAAAAATAGCCCTGATCACTTTGTATTGGTTTTGACTGGCAGGCACCACAAATGAACTTCCTTTTTCAAAGGAAAACCCATCGGCTTGCAGGGCGCTGTTCAACTCGTATACGTCTATCTGCTGGCGGCGCAGCATGTCAATAAACAGCGACGTTTTGCTTTTGTCGCGCGCACTGCCAAATACATAACCTTTTACTGGTGCGGCGGCAGCTTCAGTGATCACGTTCTTATAAAAATCCCGCTGATAGGCCAGGAATTCTTTTCGCAATGCTTTGGCGCCTTCCAGGGTTGATAGGGTAGTGGTGAATTGATTTTTGATGGTGAACGGAAAGCGCAACACACCGTTCTCCGTTTTTTGTGCATGACCGCGGGAAGATGCCTGTTCAAATAAAATACCAATAGCACCATTGATATCGGGAAAGGTAGATCCTTTACCATAATAGAAATCGTCGTAATTCTCTTTGGTAAAATAGAACGAGCCAATGCGATCGAGAAAGGCTGCGTGGTACTTAGCCAGTTTGCCGGTAAGCTCCTGATTGCCGGTGGGCGTTAACGGGTTCACCCGAGATGGTACGCCGG
>CBIMFG010001237.1:0-2144 GCA_966243125.1 uncultured Niastella sp. | reverse complement strand
GCTTAAGTCAAGCGGAACTTCAGGCTGGGAAGTATTTAGTAAAGAAAGGAAATAAAAGAATAATCAACACTTTTCTTATAGTTGGTTTTAGTTGGAAAGAAAAGGCTCTCCGATTCATCGGGGAGCCTTCATTTTTCTTGTGCCTTGTGGCTTGATTCCCTACCTTTGGCGCCATAAAAAAACTGATCATGAGCAAAGGACCTGTTTCTCAATTTATACAACATCATTACCGGCATTTTAATGCGGCTGCTCTGGTAGATGCGGCTAAAGGTTATGAAACCCATTTACTGGAAGGTGGAAAAATGATGGTTACGCTGGCCGGCGCCATGAGTACTGCCGAGTTGGGTGTTTCACTGGCTGAAATGATTCGCCAGGATAAAATAGCGATCATCAGCTGTACAGGCGCTAACCTGGAAGAAGACATTATGAACCTGGTAGCTCATGATCACTACAAACGCATTCCCAATTACCGCGATCTTACCCCCCAACAGGAATGGGAATTGCTGGAGCAGGGTTTAAACCGCGTTACTGATACCTGTATCCCCGAAGAAGAAGCTTTCCGTCATATTCAGCATAACATTGTTAAACTTTGGAAAGATGCCGACGCCAAAGGCGAACGTTATTTTCCTCACGAGTATATGTATAAGTTGCTGCTGAGTAAAGTAATGGAAAAAGATTACCAGATTGATCCCAAAGACAGCTGGATGATTGCGGCTGCTGAAAAGAACCTGCCTATCATTGTGCCAGGCTGGGAAGACAGCACCATGGGTAACATCTTCGCTTCATACATTATCAAAGGCGAAATGAAGGCTACCACCATGAAGAGTGGTATTGAATATATGGTTTACCTGAGCGACTGGTACCGTAAAAACAGCGGTGGCAAGGGTGTAGGGTTTTTCCAGATCGGTGGTGGTATTGCCGGTGATTTCCCAATTTGTGTGGTGCCTATGATGTACCAGGACCTGGAATGGCATGATGTACCCTTCTGGAGCTATTTCTGCCAGATCTCTGATTCAACCACCTCTTACGGTTCTTACTCCGGAGCGGTGCCCAATGAGAAAATTACCTGGGGTAAACTGGATATCCATACGCCAAAATTTATAGTAGAAAGCGACGCTACCATCGTAGCTCCACTAATATTTGCCTATATCTTAGGTTGGTAGAAACTATTAATCGGTTGTTAACGAGCCCCGTTCGCCAGCTGGCAGACGGGGCTTTTTGTAATTTTAATTTTATTTAATAGAATGCCCCCTGTGGAATAGGGGATTTGGGAAATACCCGGTTTTATTAGCTAACTGATTCATAAACATTTTCAGACACATTAAGAAACATGCTGCGTTTGCGATCCTTGGTTCAAAAGGGGTTGACTCATCGTTTCGGCATCATCCTTTTACTGGTATTCATTAACCTGGGCATTTCGTTTGTAACACGCCTGGGTTTGTTATTGTATACAGGTAAAGGTTTTGACTGGACGTTCGGCAACCTGATAGGCGTTTTTGGTATTGGCCTGATGTACGACCTCGCCATCAGTTCCTACATTATTATTCCCTTTGTGCTTCACCTTTGGTTTACCAGTGAAAAGATCTATGCGCCGGCCTGGCGAAAATGGATGATAGGCTTATACGCCGCCCTCATGGTATTCTTTTCCTTTTCCCAATTGGTACCTGCCGAATACAACGCGGGCCTGCATTGGGGCGTGGTAGCGCTGTTTGGTTTGCGGTTGTTGATCTATTTGCTGCTGGCCAAAAAAGGCCCGGCATTCCGGATGCAATGGCGTAAATACGTATTGAGCGCTGATATTTTTCTGGTAACTTTTCTACTGTTGTTCAATGCCGTAAGCGAATACTTCTTCTGGAATGAATTTTCGACCCGGTATAATTTCATTGCAGTGGATTACCTGATCTATACTACCGAAGTATTGGGAAATATCCAGGAGTCGTACCCGGTAGGGTGGATCATTGGCGGGGTGCTGATCATTTCATTTGCCATTGTATGGTTTTTAAGAGCGAATATCCGCCGTTCGGTGAAGCAGGTATCCAGCTTTCCACGCCGGAGTGTGGTAGCGCTGTTGTTATTGATCTTTCCTGTTATCACGTATGTGGCTTTAACCAATAAATGGAAACGGTTCAGCAGTAATGCCTATG
>CBIMFG010001236.1:0-2147 GCA_966243125.1 uncultured Niastella sp. | reverse complement strand
ATGTTCTGCATTAAAAATCAACGGCATTACTCCCTGAAAGAACATTACAATAACCAGACTAAATACCAGCAGGAACCAGTTGCGCCGCTTGAACTTTTTAAACTCGTCTTCTTTAATAGATTTCTTTAAGGAGAAATGACGGCGAATGGCATGCACCAGGGGATCGATGTATTCTTTATCAGATTCGTTTACGCAGTTTATTCTATAGGTAACAGCAGAATATCTTTTTATGCTCACGGAGTAGTTCATGATGTATTCTTCAAACTCCTGGCTCAGCTGCCGTTTGTACACAGGCGCCGGATCATTGGCATTAAAGTACCCATCAATGGTTTGCTCACTAACCTTGAGGAAGATATTGATCTTTTTAAACAGGGTGTTGCTCATAACGGATGTTTTCGAATAGGGACGGATCGTATTTTAATAACGTGACCCAATAAGGTTAAGGGTGCACCTTCAACGGGTTATAACAACAATAAATAAAAGCACCTATTCGAATACAGCATATTCCGTTAAAATAAAAACGGCTATCCGCCAGTTGACAGATAGCCGTTCTATATAAATACGAACTACTTACTTCTTTGCTGCCAGCCCGGCCAGCTTTTCTTCCAATGCTTTTCCACGCAATGCCCGGGCAATAATAACGCCATTGGCATCTAACAGAAAATTATCGGGTATAGGTCCTACCCCATACAATTGTGCGGTGGTATCATCGGCGCCTTTTAAGGAAGAACCGTGATTCCAGGGCATGCCGTCTTTCTCAATGGCTTCTTTCCAGGGAGCAGCATTTTTATCTAATGAAATACTGATGATGTTAAAACCCTGCTCATGGAATTGCTGATACGCTTTTACCACATTGGGATTTTCAGCGCGACAGGGCTTGCACCAACTGGCCCAAAAATCAACCAGCACCCATTTTGATTGCGCCAGCACCTGTTTTAAACCAATACTGTCACCCGCTGGTGTATTGGTTACAAATAAGGGAGCCCGATTTCCGATCTGTATCACTTCGGCTTTGGCCAACGACTGGGCAAACGCTACACCGGTTGGGGTTGTCCTTACTTTTTGCGACAGGTTTTCAAACAAAGGTTTTATTTCCCGCGCATCTATGTATACGCCTGCATAGTTGCCCAGCATTTCCAACGACAAAAACGAAGCGGGGTGGGATTCAATAAACTCCTTTTGTCTTACATGCAAACTATCTCTTAAGATCCGGTTCTGTTTATTCAGCGCCTCTCCTGCTGCACTAGTTAATTCTTCCTTGCTCATTTTCATAGCCTGCATCCGCAGCCCAACCATGTTCTGCAAAAAATGTCCTGATTCTTTTTGAAAGGTATAATTGTCCTTATTCAACTGGCTGTTGGTTACAAGGGCATGCCGTAATGAATCGGCGCTCTTTATCTGCAGCTTGGCCGGTTCTAAATAAAACTGAACAATGTCTGTTATTTTGCCAGCTTGTTCTATCCGCAATACTGCCTTCACCGGTTCTTCAATGGTACCTTTAAAATCAACCGTGCCCTTGCTGAAAGTGACAGAATCCCTGAAGAACTTCATTTGTTTACTATACATCAAAAAACACGTAGTTCCATCTGCATATACAGGGATGGCTGCGTGAATGGAAAAAGGCTGTTGTGCTGTTGCTAATAATGGAAGCAGGAATATGATACTGATGAATATTTTTTTCATGTACTGGTTCTTTTGATTTTTAATAGCCGTTGTTCTGCCCCAATCCCGGATCGGCCTGTCTTTCTGCTAAGGGTATAGGATACCAAACGGCATCAGGCGTCCATTTTGGTTTCAGCGGGGTCATTACGGTATTGGCGTGGTCGAGGCGTTTAAGATCGAACCAGCGATGTCCCCATTCACAAAACAATTCAATCCGGCGCTCCTGTTCTATAGCTACACTACACGCATCCTGGGTGAGCGAAGTACCTAACGCGTTCAAACCTGCCCGTTGACGGATCACATTCAGATCGCTTACCGCATCGGCAGTATTCTTTTGATTATTGCGGGCCTCGGCACGAATGAGGTATTGTTCACCCAGGCGCAACATAGTATAGTATTCTGAAATAAGACCGGGATTGGCGCCGGTTGTAGGCGTGGTGCGCACTTTATATTTATTAGGATAGTAAAGGGTGCTGGCGCCGGTA
>CBIMFG010001235.1:0-2148 GCA_966243125.1 uncultured Niastella sp. | reverse complement strand
GTATACTTTGTAACCATATTGGAACACCCACAGAGGCGTATGATGAGCAGGGTAACAAAGCATGGTCGGTTGAACTGGATATCTATGGAAGGGCGAGAAGTAGGGAGGAAAATAAAATCGATATTCCATTTCGTAACCAGGGTCAGTATGAAGATGCGGAAACCGGCTTGTACTATAACCGGTACCGGTATTATTCACCCGGGGAAGGCACCTACATTAGTCAGGACCCACGAAGATTACTTGGTGGCAGCCGGATGTATTCCTATGTGATTGATCCGTATGCGCTGATAGATATTTTTGGACTGAACCCAACTTATTTTCCGCTCGATGGCCTGGGGCGGCCAACAGGGGCTACAGCGGACGTTACAAAACAAATTATAGATGCCAAAACGGGAACCACGGCAACAGTTGATCCGCCGGGATGGTTGGGAGGTGAACATCCCCATCACCAGCAAAGAGGTCACCTGATTGCCAAAAACCATGGCGGCAGCGGTACAGATGCAAGAAATATTGTAACGATCACAGACGGGACCAACCATCCGGGCATGACGCATTATGAGAGCCAGATCACCAAACATGCCAAAAAAGGGAATACCGTTACCGTAACAGTAACTCCCCATTATCATGGCGACGATGTGATCCCTCATAAGGTTACCATACATGCGGTGGATCAAACCGGCAAAGTAATTGTGAATAATAAGGACGTTCAAAACGGTCTGAGACAAAATACCAAATGTTGTAACCCATAATAAAAAGATAAAGCTTATGTTTTCTTTAGAAGTTAAAGGCACTCAGGAAGAGCATGGAGATATAAATTTCCTGGAAACTTATACATTCGATAATGGCAGTCATTTCCCTAAATCTTATCAGGATTTTGTAAAACAACTGGGCTATGGAAAAACATTGGGCCAGTTCCTTATTTATATTCCCATGGATGAATACGGCGACTCCTGGACTGTAAGAAGCGAGGAGATCAGAGATACCTATTATGAGGAAATAGAGAACATCGAAGACGAAGATGATGATGATTTCTTATACGACCTGGAACCCGATGGTTCCCTTGAACTGATGAAAACCTGGGTGCCCTTTGCTTCCAGTGAAAACGGGGAATACCTGTTCTGGGATATCAGAGAAGACAACAATAATGAATTCGATATTTATATTACCGACTTCCGTTCAGGTATCATAAAAGCGGCTGAAAACCTGCATGAACTGTTTGATAAAATGAGTGATCCTGCAACGTTCAAAGAAGTGCTGCCGTTTAATGAAAAGCCGCTGCCTAAAATATTTACACCGCTCAAAAAGCAATCTGCCTGAAGTAGGAGGTAAGAACTAGGAAGTATGAAAATCGTTAACTTCGTACCTCTTACTTCCTGCTTCTTAATTCTCACATCGGCTGTCTTCTTTCTTTCTTCTCATCAAAATATTTATCAACCGACCACGGTCCGTTACCTGCAACCAGGAAGTAAATAAGTCCGGCTAAACAAATTAAAGTAACCGTCATTTCCTGAAATGGCCGGAACATAGACTGGTTTATAAAAAAGATGGCGCCAATCAAAATAGGCAACTGCATAATGCAGGCAGCACGGGTTAATAAACCCACCGCCAGCATAAGTCCGCCTACCAGGTGCGCGAAAACAATATAGTGACCCAATAAACTTAAAGCAAAATAACTGTTAGGTAAGAAGGAGCCCATACGGCCAATCATGCCACTCATGTTTTCCAGAAATTCAATGCCTTTGTAGCACAGGAAAATGCCAAGGGCGAAGCGGAAGATATCTGCCCATTTGGGATGGTGCCTGTCACCCCAAAACTCAAGACGTTGTAAGAGGTTCATACGGCAAAATTTAGATTAATAAAGAAAGAGCCTTATAAAGGTAGTACTATTTTATCATCCGCTCCTGAGGCGTCTAAAACGCCTTAAAACGACAATCCCCCGACAGTGTGCCGGGGGATTGCTATTTATCAAAACTATTGTTTAGTGTTCAAACGGAAACGGTAGCTCCTTTATGGGAGAACAACGAATCAAAGATTTGCATACCTGCCATTTTAAGCTTGCTGGGGAATGAACTGTTGATGTTTCCAGTGTAATCAACATACTTCACCGCTACTTTCACCATAATCGTTGGTTCGTTCTTAACTTTTTCA
>CBIMFG010001234.1:0-2148 GCA_966243125.1 uncultured Niastella sp. | reverse complement strand
AAGTGAAGAAGTATACCTCGATCTGGAAAAGGAAGCCGCAGGCGCGCTTGCAAGAGACTAATGTTAAACCGAATATTATGGAAACGAAAACAACGACAATTAGCAAAGGCATACAAACGGAAGACCGGACCAATATGGTTTTTATTCCGGGTGGAAAATTTATGATGGGTTCCGATAAATTTTACCCGGAAGAAAAACCGGTTCATGCAGTAACCGTAGATGGGTTTTGGATAGACAGATATACCGTTACCAATGAGGAGTTTAAAAAGTTTGTTACAGATACCGGCTATGTTACAGTGGCTGAAAGACCACTAAAAGCCGAAGATTACCCCGGCGCTAACCCGGAATTATTAGTGCCGGGGGCTTTGCTTTTTAAAAAAGCAAAAGCAGCGGTTAACCTGAATGATTATTTCAATTGGTGGCAATGGATGCCCGGCGCCAGCTGGCAACATCCAAAAGGACCGAAGACCGATACAAGAGGCATGGAAAAACACCCGGTTGTGCATGTGGCTTATGAAGATGCAGAAGCATATGCCAACTGGGCTGGGAAAGAATTGCCTTCTGAAGCTGAGTGGGAGTACGCTGCCAGGGGTGGGCTTGAGGGGATGGATTTCACCTGGGGCAATGAAGACACACAACAAACCAAACCAATGGCCAACACCTGGCAGGGCGTATTCCCGTATCAGAATTTACTCACAGATAAATATGAAGGCACTTCTCCTGTAGGTTCGTTTGCCCCAAACGGATATGGCTTGTATGATATGGCCGGCAATGTATGGGAATGGACAAGCGACTGGTATGTGGCGCATTTGGATGAAACCGCGAATAAGGTTAAAACCTGTTGCACCACGCATATCAACCCGAGGGTAGTATCAGCCGAAGCAAGTTACGATCCTTGTCAGCCCACTATAAAAATTCCGAGGAAGGTAGTGAAGGGCGGCTCACATTTGTGCGCGCCGAATTATTGTTTGCGGTATCGCCCCGCTGCCCGGCAGCCGCAGATGATTGATACCGGTATGAGCCATATAGGTTTCAGGTGCATTGTGCGAAAAGTATAACATGCAGGAGCTGATTGAAAATATAAGAAGCGCTTTGGATGCATGGGGTGAACTGACAGAAGTAGTGTTGAATGCGCTTTCGTTAGTGTGTATTATTCTTGGTGTTGTTATTTCATTAACCCGAAGTGTACAGGAACGCAAACGCCGGCGGGGAACGCATCCCCTGCATTCTTACTTTAGAAAAGTATTTGGTGGCTGGTTGGTAGTGGCGCTGGAAATTCAACTCGCAGCAGACATCGTAGGTACCATTGTTTCGCCTACCACCGCCCATTTAATTGAATTGGGCGCTATTGCGGTAATAAGAACCTTCCTGAACTATTTCCTGAGTAAAGAATTAAAAGATGAAACGGAATATGGAAAAGGACTTCTCGCACAAAAACCTGCAGGGCGCGTCATTCAGGAATAAAGACCTGTCGCACGCCCGCTTTGCAGACAGCGATTTGCGCGGGGCCGATTTCACCGGCTCCAATTTAAATGGCGCCGATTTTACACATGTTAAAACCGGTATTACGCCAGGTAAAATGGTCCTGATCTTCCTGGCAGCCCTTATTGTATCTGCATTGTCGGGCTATATTGCCATGCTGGCGGGGCAAACCGTTCAGAGCATGCTTGATTCGAAAGAAGGAAAGATGAGAATTGCCGGTATTACTACGCTTGTTATCGTTTTCCTTTTTATCGGGTATTCGTGGTGGAAAGGCGTTGGCCAGGCCATCAAACAACTGATTATACCAACAATAATTGCTGCATTTGTCATTGGGTTTATTGCCACTGCATCGGGTGTAGGTACTGGCAGGGGTATGCTGTATCTTATACTTGCATTGATACTGGTGACAGTAATGTTTGTGGTAGGAACTGTGGCAAGGGCAACCGCAGGGTCATTATCAAACATTCTGTTTTGGATAGTGGCCATGTCAGGCGCCTTCTTTGGCAGAAATCTTGGTGGTGGTTTAGGTACAGTGATCATGGCCACCGGTTGTGCTATGATCAGTAAGAAAGCATTGAAAGGAGCGCCCGGTTTTGAATCGTTAAGAAGGGTTGCCGGTTTTGTAACCCGCAAGTTTGGTACCTCATTTCGAAATTCCCGGTTGGC
>CBIMFG010001233.1:0-2151 GCA_966243125.1 uncultured Niastella sp. | reverse complement strand
TCGATCAAAAACCTTTTGCTCCCCGATGCAAATAGTATACCGGCCACTGACTTCACTGGGTTTTAATAACACCCCTTGCAATTCATCTGCAAAGGTGGTTAACAACTCCTGTGCCATATACGCAGCTCTGAGCAACCATCCGCATTTTGGACAATATTCTATTGTTACAGTAGGTTTCATGAAACAAAGATAAGGGTTCAGTGCCACCGGGAAAGCTTACGTAAGTCACAATTTGGGGTCCTTCGATCCTTCTACTCCGCTCATTGCAAGCCCGCTCAGGATCAACAGAATGTTAAATATGTAGAATAACTATTGTTAGTTTATGCTTTTGCTCCTTCGGCCTTTACTTCCTCAAATTCCCATTTTGCCGATTCGCAAACCGGGCACTGATACGTAGCTGGTAGCTGATCAAACGGGGTGCCGGGCACAACGTCGTTTATGCTATCGCCATACTGCTCGTCGTATACGGTAAAACAATGTTTGCATTGATGTATAACAGGGACGTTCACCGCCGCTTTTGTCGCTGGCTCCTTTACCACTTCCTGGCGGTACACACTGTGCAATATTTTATCTGCTTCGGTAGTAAGGTCATAAAAATATTTACACAGTGAGATCAGGTAGGCGCCCAGTTCTTCTTTCTGCACGGCGCTTCTGAACAAAATATACTCACGCGAGTTGGGGTTGAAATCTTTGGTGTACAGGATGTCGTACCGGTTCATGGCCACACTTTTATTGCGGCTTGCATTCTGCTGCTTGGCAATTACCACCGCGCCAAACAAACCAAACAGCCCCGATTTGGATTTGGTTTTAATTGCAAAACTCAATCCATGCGTACGCACATCGTCTTTGTCAAACTGACGAATAATGTATCGTTTCAAATTCAGTCCTTCTTCACTCAGGTCCTCTATTTGCCAGTTCAGTTCATTGGCGGCATGATGTACATTAATGCGGTACGTGTTCAACACATACTCCCATGCGGTACGATCATTCTGTGCAATACCTTTTACAATAAGCGATTTCCACGGTGTAACATACAACTGCCCTACTTTGGTTTTCAAACACAGCGAGGCAATATCTTTTAAAAACGAAACTGGAAAACATTCATCGCGCCGGTAAATGCCCAGCCAGGTTTTTTCGCCATAGCGGTTAAAGCCTTCATAATAGGGCAATGAAAATTTTGGAATGGCTAATTCACTGGTAACGGGTTGTGTTACGAACAGTTGCTTACTGTTTACCATTTCGTACAAGGCATCGCCATCCGTTAATGTGGGATTGGTGCTTATTGCTTCTTCCAGCAACCAGGTAAGGCGGGGAATGTCGTCGGAATAGATTAACCCTTTCCAGCAATAAATAACCGTGGTCTTGGGAAAACGTACATATAAATACCAGTAGTTATTTACCGGTGAAGAAATAAAGTTGATATTACCGGTAAAGAAAGGAATGAAACTTTGGTTGGCATCAACCAGGTTCAGTTTCATTTTTGGCCGGTAATCAAACAACCCCAGAATATCTTTATACACACCCTCGCTTAACCAGTTGGCATTTTGAAATACATCTTCGGCCACATATGAAGTAAGAATGTTGGCGTATTCATCCTGATTAACTTCATACATAACACCCAACGCGTCCAACTCTTTGCGAAGTTCTTTTTCGTTGCTGCTGTCGGCCACAAAATACAACTGTTGGCGGTTTCCAAACTGCACCTGGTCTACGCCACAACGTTCTGCTGCTTCCATCCAGGTATGCAAGTCACCGGCAGCCATGATGCCTCCCGGAAGGTTAATTTTTATATGGTGATACTTACGCATTTTTAGTTCTTAGTTTTTTGTTCTCAGTTCTTCACTTTTTCATTTCTCTGTTTTTCATTTCTCATTCTTCATTTCCCGGCCAATACATTACTCGTTATCCCCGCCAATGCTTCTTCCAAAATTCTTTGCACCTCCGGCCTGCAAGATCCACAACCCGTACCCGCTCCTGTTGATGAGCACAGTTGTTTAAAGTCGGTACAGCCTTCGTTTATTTTATTCTGCAGGTTCTCGCTGCCCACGTTGTTGCAGCTGCATACCAGCCTGCCTAATACCGGCTCGGCTTTTTTACCGCTGCGTAATAACTGCAGGCGTTTTTCATTCAACTCAATCTTGTTGGCAATAA
>CBIMFG010001232.1:0-2155 GCA_966243125.1 uncultured Niastella sp. | reverse complement strand
CCTTCCAGGAGTGATTTTGCCAGGTTGCTGTCTTTTGTTAAAGAACCAATACTCCAATGTACTTCGCCACTGCTTTTGGGCACTATGCCGCGCGTGATCATGATCTCGTTCATTACTTCGGTAGCATTGGCGATGGTGGTATCGCGGCCTACACTCATCCCGGGCCATAAGTGCCTGTCCTTTTTATTTTCACCGGCCCACCAGCCTAATAAAACCGGATAGCTTACCGTAGGGCTGTTTATTTTCCAATACAATTGAGGTGTAAAATAATCTACCCAGCCTTCGTTCAACCATAAGCGGGCATCGGCATACAACTGGTTGTATTGATCAAAACCTTCAACAATAGACGGATAACCTGGCCGCCAGGTACCAAACGGACTAAGCCCAAACTTTACATAAGGCTTTTCGGCCTTGATGCTTTTATACAAGGTTTGAATAAACTCATTTACACTGTTGCGTCGCCAGTTGCCCAGGCTAAGCTGGCCGCCTTTGTCAACATATTCTTTATAGCTGCCGCTATCGGGAAAGTCTGCATTGCCATTATAGGTAGGGTAAGGATAAAAATAATCATCGAAGTGCACCCCATCAATATCATACCGTTTTACAAGATCCATTACCACTGCCAGGCCATGCTCCTGTGTGCCTTTTTTTGAAGGATCAAACCACCAATGGCCGTCTTTTAACTTCACCACCAGTTCCGGTTTCTTCTTAACTAATGAAGTATTGGTTACCTCGCCACCAGCAGGAGAATGCGCGCGATAAGGGTTCAGCCAAACATGCAGTTCCAGGCCGCGGTCATGCGCGGCTTCAATCCAGAATTGCAGCGGATCATAATAGGGGTCAGGAGCTTTGCCTTGTTTACCGGTTAAAAAATACGACCAGGGCTCCAGGTTGCTTTGGTACAAAGCATCTGCCTGCGGCCTTACCTGAAAGATGACTGCATTGAAATTATGTGATTGTAAAAAATCGAGTAATTGTATGGCTTCGCTTTGTTGCTCTTCGGTGGTTAATCCACGCTTGCTGGGCCAGTTGATGTTGGAGACGGTGGCTACCCAGGCTGCCCTGAACTCAGACTGAGATTTTTGGGATGGCAGGGATGGCTGGGATGATGTTTGGGAGGAGGCCTGTGATGGTTGGGATTGAGATGGAGATGCCGGTTGTTGGCCGGCATCTGCCGCCTTTGTTATTTTTTTTGATGATGAACATGCACTTACCAGAACTATCAGCAGATAGCCCGTTACTAATAGGGTTACTTTTTTAAGCATAGTCGGCTAAAAGTAACCATTAAGGCTAATCAGGGAGAACTTTTACCTGAATATTTTTATAGTATACTTTACTATTGGGATCATGACCTTGCAAGGCAAAGGTGCCGTTTGAAAGCACGCGTCCTTTCATATCGTTGGGGCGTTGTACATTATCAGGCTCGGTATATTCAACGGTGGTTTTACCATTTACTTTAATGGTCACCTTCTTGCCCTGCACAATGATCTCTTCGGTAAACCAAACATTGTCTTTTACCAATTGTTCCTTTACATCCTGAACAGCATACAAACCGCCGGTTCTACGCCAATCGGTGTGCGAATTATTTACCTGTACTTCATATCCCTTCGCTGGCCAGCCAGCTTCCTGGTAAGTGGTATGAAAATAGATGCCGGAGTTGGAGCCGGGTGTAGTTTTAACTTCTGCCTTAAAATGGAAATTTTTGAAATCGTGGTTCTGCACACTGCCATTATAAAACAGGTGGGCTACGTTTCCATGGGCGATTATCATTCCACTATCAACCGTAAAAGTACTTGCATTATCCCCTACTTTCCAATCGGTAAGCGATTTGCCATCAAAAAGGCTGATCCATCCTTTTGATTGTTTTTGCGCAAAACCACCGAGGGTCAGTAAACAACAGGCAAGCGTTAAGCTATAAGATATTTTCCTCATTATTATCGTTTGGGTGAAGGTAAGGGTTTAGCAAAAGAAAAGTTTAAGGTTTAAGGTTTAAGGTATAAAGTTTAAGGTGTCTGCAATTCGAACAGCTTGATTATATTCAGCCAGCTCAAAATGCGAACACCTTATACCTTAAACTTTAAACCTTATACCGTTACGCTTTCTTCTTATTCTCTTTAAACCGCTTGTCGGCTGTACCATCTTTTTTCAGGTGCTT
>CBIMFG010001231.1:0-2158 GCA_966243125.1 uncultured Niastella sp. | reverse complement strand
TGAAGGAAAGCGTAAAGTGTTTGTAAATATAGCTGATGACATTTGGACCCTTACCCGTACCGTACGGTACAATGGCAAAAAGTTGTATTGGGAACTATGCCCAATGGCTTTTGACAACAAGGGCGCCTACTGGATCAGTTATGAAAGGGAAATAAGAAACCCCTACTTCGGTAGTAAAATGATGACTTGCGGCAGCGTAGAAGATTCAATCGACTACTCGAAGTAATTACGCTATCGGCCGGGAAACCGGTTTTTAGATAACGGAAAACTTCAGAAATGACCAAACTGGTTGCTATAGTATTGGGCGTATGTAGTGTACTGTTTGCTACTGCACAGGAAAAATTCACTTTGAGCGGATATGTGCGCGACTCGTTATCGGGCGAAACATTGATTGGCGCAACGGTTGCAGTAAACGGACATGGCAAAAGTATTGTAAGTAACCAGTTTGGGTTCTACTCCATAACATTACCTGCAGGTACCTATCCGGTGCTGGTTAGTTTTGCAGGCTACCAGCCGGTTCAACAGGTGCTTACCCTCAACAGGAATATTGAACCAGGCGATCAGCTTGCGGCCCGGCGGCGCGATGGCAATGTTTCCAATGCCCAAATGGGCAAAATTGATCTGTCTATCAGCCAGGTAAAATCGTTGCCGGTGGTGCTGGGAGAGACCGATCTGTTAAAAACCCTGCAATTGCTGCCGGGGGTGCGCAATGCCGGCGAAGGCAATACCGGCTTGTATGTACGGGGCGGGGGACCCGACCAAAACCTCATTTTGCTCGATGATGCTATTGTATACAACTCCGGCCACCTGTTTGGTTTTTTCTCCATCTTTAATTCCGATGCCATCAAAAACATCTCCCTTATAAAAGGCGGGATGGCGGCTCAATATGGCGGACGCCTTTCTTCGGTTCTGGATGTAGCCATGAAGGAAGGCAATTTGAATAAATTTGAAGTAGAGGGTGGCATAGGCGCTATTGCTTCCCGGCTTTCCATACAGGGGCCTATCAAAAAGAATAAATCGTCGTTTATTATTTCAGGGCGCCGCACCTACATTGATCTGCTGGCCAAACCATTCATTTCGCCCAACAGCGATTTTTACGGCTCAGGGTATTACTTCTATGACTTTAATGCCAAGGTGAATTATATTTTCTCAGAAAAAGACCGGGTGTATGTAAGCGGTTATTTTGGGCGGGATGTATTTACGTATCGCAACGCACGCCGCGTTTTTAAAGCTGATATTCCCTGGGGCAATTCAACCGCCACGTTGCGCTTGAACCATGTGTTTAACCGCAAGCTGTTTGCCAACACCGCCGTGGTGTATAATGATTATGCGTTCTCATTTGGCGCCACCCAAAACGATTTCAACATAAAATTATCGTCGGGCATTCACGACTGGAACGCTAAAACCGATTTTGATTATTATCCATCAACACAACACAAGATCAGGTTTGGCGCCGCTTATACCTATCATACTTTCACGCCAAATGTATTGAGCGGCAACCAGGGCAATAACCAGTTTTACCCTGATAACGCCATGAGGAAATATGCCGGTGAAACGGGTATTTACCTGCAGGATGAATGGGACCTGAGCGAGCGCATAAAAGTAAACGCCGGTTTACGTTACAGCCGGTTTGTACAAATGGGACCATACAAAATATTTTCAACCGATATAAATGGCAACAAAACCGACAGTATTTCCTACGGCCGCAATAAACCGGTAAAAGCATACGGTGGGTTTGAACCACGGCTCACCCTGCGCTATGCCATCAACGACGAAACTTCTGTAAAAGCAGCGGTTACCCGTAACCTGCAATACATACACCTGGTGAGCAATGCCGGTTCAACCCTGCCCACCGATTTATGGGTGCCCAGCACATACCGCGTAAAACCACAGGAAAGCTGGCAATATGCGGCCGGCATCTTCAAAAACTTCAACGATAATATGCTGGAGACTTCACTGGAAGTGTATTACAAAAAAATGAACAACCAAATAGAATACCGCGAAGGATATACGCCAACGTTGAAAGACCCGGAGAATGATTTTGTTTTTGGAAAAGGCTGGAGCTATGGAACGGAGTTGTTCATTAATAAAACAAAGGGCAGGCTCACGGGCTGGATAGGTTATACCTTATCCTGGACCTGGCGGAAATTCCCAGGAC
>CBIMFG010001230.1:0-2158 GCA_966243125.1 uncultured Niastella sp. | reverse complement strand
GGAACACCACCGGCTTTGCCAACCAATACAACTCCTGTTACCCGCTACGATTACCAGGATTACATTTTCAGAACCGGTTTGGGAACTGATAACAACGTATCGGTAAGCGGCGGAAAAGATAAGACCAAGTATTTTACTTCTGCTTCTTATTTCTATAATGAAGGCATTGTTAAGAATACCGATTTCAAACGCTTTAGTTTCCGGGTTAATCTCGATCAGGAGTTGGCCAGTTGGGCCAACATGAGTGTTGGGTTGAATTATGTAAACAGCGCAGCCGATGAAAAACCCGATGGCAACCAGTTTTTCTCTCCTATGAACTCGGTAACCATCCTCGGTAATTTTCACAACATTTGGCAACGCGATGCATTAGGTAATCTGCAAGCAGTAGGGGAGCGTGGCCGGGTGAATCCTGTTTCAGTAATTGAGGACTTTAAACAAAAGCAGGAAACCAACCGGTTGATCGCAAACGCCAAATTAAAAGTGCGGCCTGCAAAAGGGTTGAGCTTTGATTATACATTAGGTATCGATAATTATAGTCAGCGTGGTACCACTTATATGCCTCCCTTTGCCTATAACGTTAGTACGGCTTTCTGGGGTGGTGGGCCAACGTTAGATCCTGCATTAAATGGCTATGCCAGTAACGGAGCCAATACTTTTTTTCAAATAAATCATGAAGTAAATGGTACGTACCAAACCAATATCAACGATGATATAGCTTCTACTACGCAAGTAGGCTATTCTCTGCAATATGAAAAGAACAACCTGAGCATAGCGCAGGGAAGGGGCATGACGTCTTTTATTGAAACCGTGAACAGCGCCAGTACGGCCCTGCCCAGTACAGATTATCGTACAGAATTTTCTGTTTCCGGGGCTTATCTGCAACAGAATTTTAAATTCAAGAACCAACTGTTTGTTACGGGCGCTGTTCGGGTTGATGGTTCTTCTGCATTTGGTGAAGACGAGCGTAGGCAGGTATATCTGAAAGGAAGCGGTAGTTATCTTTTATCAGAAACCGATTTCTGGAGCAAATTGGGCGTTTTAAAATGGTGGAATGTAGCCAAGCTGCGCGTGGCGTATGGTGAATCGGGTAACATGACGGGTATTTCACCTTACGAACGGATTAATGCGTATAATGCAAGCACCTTCCTGGGAAGAACTGCTTTAACTACCGATCCTAAATTATCCAATACCGGAGTACGGCCTGAAAGACAAAGAGAGTTGGAAATGGGTACTGATCTGTCGTTTTTCGCCAATCGCTTAGGTTTGCAATTCAACTATTATACTAAAAAGGTCGATCACCTGCTTATTAGCCGCAATATTGCTCCTACTAATGGTTATTCAAGCCTGTTAGATAATTTCGGGTCTATAGAGAATAAAGGATTTGAAATATTGCTAACCGGTACACCCGTGAAGAATAAAGACTGGAGCTGGGATGTTACTGCCATATATAATCATAACCGCAATAAAATGGTAGGTATTGGCCAGGCAGCTTCATTTAGCACCAATGCCGGTGCACCCATTTGGTTAATTGAAGGGCAACCTGTAGGTATTTTTTACGGATCGTTTTTTGCCCTGGATGCCAATGGTAACCAGGTTAAAAATTCGGCTGGGTTACCACAAACTGAAAGAGGAACACAAAACAGTACTTTATCGTATACTACACAACGTGACGCCAACGGCTTGCCTACAGGTACAGCTTTGTTAAAAGTAATTGGTAATCCTAATCCTGATTATACCGGCTCGTTGGTGAATGAGGTAAGCTATAAAAAACTAGGGTTACGTGTTCAATTCGATTTTGTACAGGGCGTGGATGTATGGAACGCTGATTTCAGAACAAGACAGGGTGTTGGTAATGGTAAGGTGGCAGAGCAGGAGGATTTGGGGCAAGTGCCGCGCGGGTATATCAATAGTGTTTACCAGATAGAACAATGGCGGATAGATGATGGCTCGTTTGTGAAACTGCGCGAAATAAACCTACGCTACAGTTTTGGCAAGGTAAAAGTATTTAACGACCTCACCCTGAGTGTAAGCGGACGTAACCTTATTTCGTGGGATGACTATAAGGGATATGATCCTGAAGTTAATTCAGGTGGACAAAGCACCCTGTTGCGGGCTATTGATTTTGGCCCCGATGTATCCTGAGCTACAATAAGCGCAT
>CBIMFG010001229.1:0-2159 GCA_966243125.1 uncultured Niastella sp. | reverse complement strand
CCGCTGCGGCACTGCAATTCCTGAACAGCTCCCTGATGATCTGGTGGTCCATGGTTGGGCCAGCCACCAGTCCACCATGCTCGGGTGAATTGGAAGGTGTACTGATGAGGTCACCGGGTTTAGGATCTTTTGTCAGGAATTTTTCGAAGAACTGCGCGGCGCCCTGCAGGTTAGGATATTGCGCCCGCAGAAAGGCCGTGTCTTGTGTATAGAGGAAATGTTCCCAAATATGTAAGGTTAACCAGGCAGCGCCGCTCACCCAAATACCATGGTTACTGGCATTAATAGGCGCTGTGCCTCGCCACAGATCGGTATTGTGATGCAATACCCAACCCGGCGCATCGTAATGGTCTTTTGCGGTTTGATGTCCGGCTACAGCCAGGTCATTTATCATTTGAAACAAAGGCTGCGTACAGGTGGAGAGGTTCAACACTTCAGCAGTCCAGTAATTCATTTGCAGGTTGATGTTGGTGGTATACTTACTGCCCCACGGTGGCGTTAACAAGTCGTTCCAGATGCCCTGCAGGTTGGCGGGTTGGCAGCCGGGTCTTGAAGAGGAGATCAACAGGTAACGACTATACATCAAAAACAAAGGCACCAGGGTGGCATCGTCTTTCATATTGAACTCACGGATGCGCTCATTCGTTGGCAATGCTGCATTCTTACCAGCAGGAACCGTAAAACTAAATGTGGTGAACAGCTGACGGTATTCTTTCAAATGCGCCGCTTTTATGACATTGTAGGGAACGCCTTTTACGCGTGCTAACGCCGCTTTACAGGCAGCCACCGGATCGCCGGATACATCTTTATAATTTTTGAAACTGGTAGCGGCTACCAAATAAAAATCAGCTTCAGTAGCCTGTTGCAGGCTGATGGCCGTGTCGCTTACCGTTAGTTTGCCACCAGTTGCCGTAGCATATAAATAGCCCACTGCTTTTAATACGCCATTGCTTACCTCCAACGACAATGAAAGCGTATGGTCGTCAATTTTCTTAACTATGTACTTTTTATGTGGAGTTTTCAACAGGGCCTGTAACGAAAGCGCACCGGGTTTGCTGGCCGTCAGATGCATGACCACACTTTGATGCGGCGCGCTGATAAAATATTCGCGGTTATAGGTAACGCCATTAACGACATACGAAATGCTGGAAATGGCACTGTCCAGATCGAGTGCGCGTTTGTAATTGCTGCTGTTGTTTCCATGGGCAAAACGAAAATACAGATCACCAAAGGGCAGGTAATCGGCCTCGTAGCGCGGCAATGCGGGCGTCGTATCGTTCTGAATAAAATATTTCCAGGTATTGCCCAAGGATACGGTATCTGCATCGCCGCCTTCCGGATACACACACAAAGTTTTGGCAGCACCCTTTACGCCGGTAAAACCGCCTTTATCGAAAAAGTTGATCACCTGAATTGCCAGGGTATTCTTTCCTTCTTTTAATGCGGAAGCGGGAATGGTATATTTTCTTTTTTTACTGATGCCTTCATCATGCCCTACCAGCTGACCGTTTACATAGGTAAAATCCATATCGCGGATGCGACCGAGATCGAGCACCAGATTCTTACCCAGCCATTTTGCCGGCACATTGAATGAGGTACGAAACCACAACGAACCATCGGTACCTTCTAACCCAACCCGCTCCCACCCTTCGGGTGTTGGCAGCTGCATGGTTGGCCAGTTATTGTCGTTATAAGTAACAGCCGCCGGTTCTATTTGGGTACGCACTGTTTTAAACCAGGCGTCTTTCTGTAATTGATAGGCGCTGTCGTCAGGATCTTTCAACCCCATAAAATATTTCTCGCCCATTGCTTCTGCCTCTGCCTGTTTACCCTCGGCCAGCAATTGCCGCATGGGTTGCAGGTATTGCGCTGCCCCGGGATGCGAATAAGAACGCGGCCGGCCGCTCCACAGGGTTTCCTCATTCAGTTGCAGATGCTCTTCGCCCACGCCACCAAACACCATAGCGCCCAGGCGGCCATTACCAAGCGGCAGGGCATCCGTCCAGGCAGCAGCGGGTTGCTGGTACCATAAGCGAAGCGGCTGCTTTTGCGCCTGCGTTTGGGAAAAAGGACTAACAACCGTTAATAAAAAGGAAAATCGAAGCAATGTTTTTGAGTACATAACAAACTAATATATTGGGTAATTAGACGGAACAAGG